>JBDKKN010000019.1:0-13774 GCA_039796075.1 Planctomycetota bacterium
ACGAACAGTTTCGCCCGAGGCTAAGCGGAACCTTGTGGAGCGCAGCCGTCCGCGTCCGAGGGTCCCGCGCGCAACGGAGGGGGCGGTCAACGACTCAACTCACTTCAACCGCGCCCCGAAAATGGGGACAGGGGTGAACGGCACCTATTTACCCCGCGTAACGGTCGAGGATTCGATACTGAATCGCTTCGGCCACATGTACTGCGGTGATTTGCTCGACTCCTTCCAGATCAGCGATGGTGCGGGACATGCGACGAACTTTGTCGTACGCGCGTGCGCTGAGGCCAAGTTGTTCGATCGCTTCGCCTAAGAGCGCGCGACCCGCGATGTCGAGCGCCCGCTCGTATCAAGCACCTTGCCGCGGAGGTGCGCATTCAACACCCCGCCCTGTCGCGCACGCTGGATGGCACGTGCTGCAACCACGCGTGCGCGGAGTTCTGCCGTGCCATCGCCGGTTGGCGCAGATGCAAGACGTTCAAACGGGACGGCGCGGACTTCAACATGTAAGTCAATGCGGTCGACGATCGGACCGCTCAGCCGCTCCATGTATTGCTCTTGATCGCGCGCGCCCTTGGTGCCGTCGCGACGATTGCCGCGCGCTGTTGGATTCATGGCGGCCACCAGAATGCTGCGTGCTGGAAATCTGGCGCTGCCGTGCGCGCGCGCGACAGTGATGAATCCGTCTTCAAGCGGTTCGCGCAATGCTTCCAGCGCACTTCGACCAAATTCTGGCAGCTCGTCCATGAATAACACGCCGTGATGCGCCAATGTCACCTCGCCCGGGCGCGGGACGCCTGCAGCACCGCCGCCAACCAATGCCACCGTGCTTGCCGTGTGGTGCGGCGCGCGAAACGGTCGCTCGGTGACCAGCCGCGGAACTCCTACACCCGCAGCGCTCCAGATCCGCGTGACTTCCAATGCCTCCTCTGGCTCCAGCGGCGGCATGATGCCGGGCAGTGCACGCGCCATCATGGTTTTGCCGCAACCGGCTGGGCCAATCAGGAGCGCATTGTGTCCACCGGCAGCTGCAATCATCAACCCGCGCTTGGCCGGCCCCTGCCCGCGAATGTCCCGAAAGTCAACGTCGTGCGCCGCGCCCGCGATCGCCGCGCGCACGTCAATGGGTTCCGCACGCAACAACGTGTGCGTGCCGCGGAAGAACGCCACCACTTCGGGCAACGACTCCGCAGCACGCACGTCCACCCCTTCCACCATCGCCGCCTCACGCGCGTTCGCGGCCGGAACAATGATTCCCGCTAAGCCCTGCGCGCGCGCAAGGAGCGCCATCCCCACCGCCCCACGTACGGCTCGTAACGATCCATCAAGACCCAACTCACCCGCCAACATCCACGCATCCATGCATGGAACCTTCGCTGCCCGCGTACTGCCCTCCTCCAGCGGTGCGGCCATGAGGAGAGCCACCGCAATCGGCAGGTCAAACGCCGGCCCTTGCTTACGCAAGTCCGCGGGCGCAAGGCTGATGGTGGTGCGATGCCGCGGCGGATCGAACCCGCAGGATGACATGGCACTCTTCACCCGCTCAATACTCTCCCGAACGGCAAGATCCGGCAGCCCAACCAGCGTAATACGCGGTAGCCCGCGCGCCTGCAGCGAGACTTCCACATCACAGCGGACCGCGTCAATGCCCTGCAGGGCGAAACTTGGAATCGTTACCAGCATGAACGCAATCATCCGGCCCACGCGGAACCGCCATAGCAAAGACCGCCCTATTTCCTGCAAGTCCGTTACTCTTTCCGAGTGGATCCGCAGATCGTCATCGAGTACATGGCATTTGGCCTCTTTGGAGGCATGATCGGCGGTCTATTGGGAATCGGCGGCTCAGTGGGAATCATTCCGCTCGCCACTATCTTCATCAGCCCCGACAAGCAACAACTGCAATGCGCTGCCATGCTCTGCAATGTTGCAGTCGCCTCCACGGCGTACCGTCGCTACCTCATGGCGGGGAAGATCGAATGGACGTTCGCGCGACGGATCGTGCCGGCAGCAATCGTCTTTGTGCTGGCCGGCGTCGCCGCCAGCACGGTGATCGAGGCAAGCAGCTTTCGCGTGATGTTCGCTGCGTTTCTTATGGTCGTGGCGGTGCGAGAATTTCGCCTACTCGCCATCGGTAGCGAGCATTCCCCCGATGACGCGCGCGAACTATCGCCAGCGCGTGGCGCGGGCATTGGCGCCATCATGGGATTCTTGAGCGGACTGCTTGGAATCGGCGGCGGCGTGGTGGGCGTGCCGCTGATGCGCGCGTGGGCCCGGATTCCCATGAAACGCGCCGTAGTCACCAGCGTCTGCACCATGGTGCCGCTTGCCATGGTTGGAGCCACCATGAAATCGATCACCCTCTGGAACACGCCCGTTGATGCCAACGGCGCCACCATGACACAGCTCGCCGCGGAATCCGCTGCCGCCGCAACCACCAGCACCGCCGCGTCTTCCGCAACCATCCCAAGCAATGCACTCATCCCCGCACTGCTGATTGCTGCCTGCCTGATTCCCACCGCCATGGTGGGCAGCTGGATCGGTGCAACCATCAATGTCCATGTCACCGGCAAGGCGGTGCGATGGGTGCTCGCCACGTACCTGCCGCTGGCGGCTGCGTGGATGGCGTGGCCCGTGATTGTTCAGTGGTTGTCCGCTTCCGCGCAATGATTGCGGCGCGAAGTTGTCTAGCGTTACTCATTTGTCCGGCGCTTCCCTGTTGTCGAGCGTTACTCATGTATCCCGCGCTTACCCGGCGTCAGAAGTTGCTCAGTGATAACGCTAGACTCGCCGCTCAATGACCCGCGTACTACTTGTTGAGAGTGAACCTGCCACACGCGATCGCCTCGCTCTCGCTCTCCGCAAGGCGCGCTTTGAGGTGCGATCGGCAAGCGATGCTGAGAACGGTCTGAAATGTGTTGCGGAAGAACATCCGGAAATTGCACTGTTCGGCACATGTGCAGTTGGCATGTCGCTCGCGGAATTTTGCAGCGCTGCCCGCGCCGCTGCCGCTTCTGGTCATATGCAGGTGATTGCGCTGCTTGCATCAGAAGTCACCGCTGCCACTGCTATCCGCGCCGCACTCCTTGTTGGCGCCGATGATGCGCTACCCATACCAACCGACCTACTTGATCTCATCGAAGCGGTCCGCGCGCAAGAACGTCGAATTCCCGGCTCCGTGCCCACCACCATTACTGGCGCAAGTGTTCATGACGCGATCGAATCTGCGCTGGCTTCCATGCCGCGACCGGTGCTAGTGGTCGCACTGGAACTTGAAGACGCCAGCGCTATTGCATCCGTGGAGGGATGCGAAACCCTGCGCGCATTGGACGAAGTGTGGCGCGCGCGTATCCGGGCACTGATTCCGGAACAAGCATTTCTCTTTGCGAAGGCGCCGGGTGAGGCAATTGCATTGCTGCCAGGATCAACACCGCAACCACGAACATTGCTCGCCGCACTGGGCGGAACTGGCCAGCCAGCGGAGCGCATCGGCACCATCGATATGCGCATTCGCGCAGCGTTGGGTGTGGTGGAACTGGCCGCCGGCGAAGCGCCGTCCACCGAACAAACACTGGTGCGAAGCAAGCAAGCGCTCCGCCTCGCGCGCCATGGCCCGCAGCCACGTATCAATTTCTATAGCGCTGCCGACGCCACAAGCGCGCTCAATGACCTGCAACTCGCCACCATGCTGCAGCATGCACTGGAAGAGGGGAAATTTCGGTTGGTGTATCAGCCGAAAGTGAGTATTGCGACGGGCGCAACTGTTGGTGCAGAAGCACTGATTCGCTGGAAGTTGCCAACCACTGGCGAGTCAATTGCGCCGACGCGCCTGCTTGCCATTGCTGAAGACGCTGGCCTCCTTGATGAAATTGGAGGATGGGCGCTGCGCGAAGCATGCCGGCAGTGTTCCGCATGGTCGCTCGCCGGGATGGATATTCCGGTCAGCGTGAATCTTGCCGCTAGCCAGTTCCGACGCGGCGACCTGGTGGACGCCGTTCGTCTGGCGTTGAGTGAAACAGCATTGCCGGGCCGACTTCTAACGGTTGAAGTTCAAGAAGGCGTGTTAGTGCAAGAGGGGCTACTCATTCGCCCGCAGTTGGAGGCGTTACGAATCAATGGCGTTCGCATCTCCGTTGATGACTTTGGTACCGGCGTCGCGGGCATCGCCGTGCTGCGGCAATTTCCGATTGATGAACTCAAGATTGACCAGTCCGTCATCGCGCGGCTTCCTGGTACCGCGGACGATCGAGCGATGGTGGACACCGCGCTCCGTCACGCGCGGCAGCTCAAGATCGACTGCGTGGCCGAAGGTGTCGAAAGCGCTGCGCAATGGGCGTTTCTTGCCGAACATGGCTGGCATGCAGCGCAGGGTTGGCACATCTCCCACCCGATGGCTGGCACGTCCATTCCAGGATTCGTTCGCAACGAACCGGATGCGATCGCTGCCAGTAAACGCGCTGACGCATAGGACGCGCTCATTCCGCGCGCCAACATCGCGCACGTGCTCATGCGGCGTGCGCCAATGTCACGGGCATGCCGAACCAGCGATCGCGCTACTTCTGAACCCCCGCGAGATCCAAGAAGAATGCCTGCTCGCGCGCGGCCTGTTGCAGGCGCTCGAAGCGTCCGCTCTTGCCGCCGTGACCTGCTTCCATATTGATGTGCAACAAGAACGGATTGGCATCCGTGCGCAGTCGACGCAAGCGCGCCACAAACTTGGCGGGCTCGTAGTACTGCACCTGTGAATCCCAGAGTCCAGTGGTCACCAACATGGCCGGATAGTCCTTCGCCTGCAAGTTGTCATAGGGCGAATATGACAAGATGTACTCGTACGCTTCCTTTGATTCCTTGGGATTGCCCCACTGCGTCCACTCATTGGTGGTGAGCGGAATAGTCTCATCAAGCATGGTGGTGAGCGCGTCAACAAACGGAACATGCAGGCCGATGCCCCGGTAGTGGCTCCCCGCTTGATTGGCCACCGCGCCCATCAACAGACCGCCCGCGGAGCCGCCCGTTGCAAAGATCCGACCGTCACACCACTGCTCAGTGCGCAAGAAATCCGTCGCGTCCACAAAGTCGTTGAACGAGTTCTTCTTGTGCATCAATCGACCGTCCTCATACCAATCCTGGCCCATGTCCGCGCCGCCGCGAATATGCGCGGCAGCAATCAGGAATCCGCGATCCATCAAACTGACTGCAGCAGAATCAAACTCCGCGTCGGTCGGGAACCCGTACGCGCCGTAACCCTCAATGCGCATGGCATGCTTGCCATCACGGGCATACGCGTCCTTGCGCCACGAAAGTGAAACTGGAATGCGCTTGCCATCGCGACTCGGCGCCCAGGCGCGCGCAGTTTCGTACTGATCGCGTTGGTAGCCAATGACTGGCTGCACCTTGCGCACCGTGCGCGCCGCAGTTGCCAAGTCAACGTCAATCGTGGTGCGTGGCGTGACCATCGATGTGTAACCGATGCGCACCGACGTGTTGGACGCATCCATGTTCTCTCCAAAGGTCATGGCATATGCAGACTCATCCGCTGGCACAACCGTGCCGTTGCCACCAGCCCAAGGAATGATGCGAACACGCGGATTTGCATCAACGCGCTCCAGCACGGCAATTCCTGAATTGAAAGCAATGGCATCGTCGACTGAAGCATCCGCACGTTGCGGCAGAATGGTGTTCCATCCGGCGCGGTCATCTGGCGCAGACTCGGGCGCCACCACCAGTCGGAAGTTGCGCGCCGCTTCGTTGGTGCGAATCAGCCACTTGCCAGCACAATGATCAACATAGTTGCGGACATTCGGGCGACGCGGGAACACCACGACTGCAGGCGCATCCGAACGATCAAGCGGCACCACGCGTAGTTCGTTGGTGTCGTAACCCTCCATGGTGATCAACAGATATTTATCGCTGCGGCTGGTGCTAATTTCCGTGAACAGCGTCTTGTCAGGCTCGTCATAGACGAGGGTGTCTGCCGCAGACGGTGTGCCAAGGACATGGCGGTACACCGGGCCACTCTGCAGCAACACCGGATCTTGGCGGATGTAGAAGATGGACTTGCCGTCCGCAGCCCACTCCACCGACTCCAATGTTCCTTCCATGTGATCCGGCAACATGGCACCCGTGCGCAGATCCTTGAAATGAATGGTGTGCATGCGGCGGCCGGTGACGTCCTGCGTCCACGCCAACAGGTTGCCATCGGGACTTGCAGCAATCTGAGCGACCCGAAAGTAATCCTTGCCCTTGGCCATCGCTGGTACATCAAGCAGCACTTCCGGCTGCACGGATTCATCTTGCGCTGCGGGCGTCCCACGCCGGCGAAGATAGGTTGGATACTCCGCGCCGGTGTCGAAACGCGTCGAATACCAGTAGCCGTGATCGAATGCCGGAACGGTGGAATCATCTTCCTTGATGCGCCCACGGATCTCCTTCACGAGCGTCTCTTGTAGCGGCACCAACCGCGCCATCATGGCCTCGGTGTACGCCTGCTCAGCGTTGAGGTACGCCATGATGTCATCGGGCTTTTTCTCAGAGTTGTCATTCCGAAGCCAGTAGTACTCGTCGGTTCGTTCGCCAAAGGGCGTCTTGATGACAAACACTTCCTGGCGCGCTACCGGGGGCCGGAGTGCTGATGCTGCTGTCGGCTGGTGCATGGCGGCCGGAGGTTCTGCCGTATCACTCGACGCGCCCGGTTCCGAATTCACGGTGGTCGCCGAGGCCGTGCCACCCGCCCCGCCCGGCGTACATCCCGCAACGACCAGCGCACTCAGTGCGGCAGCGACAGGTACGGCTACATGACTGACGATGGCTCGAATGCGCATGCATAGAGCGTAGCGAACCGCCCCACATCCGGAGGGGATGCGGGGCGGTGGTTGGACTGCAAATGTTGCCGCACTGCGAGACGCGGCAGGCGGACCATACCGCGTACTTATGCGCTGAAACTAGAACCGCATCCGCACGTGGTGCTGGCGTTTGGATTGGTGAAGACAAATCCGCGACCCATGATCTCATCCTTAAAGTCGATCGTGGTGCCGTTGAGGTACAGGAAGCTCTTTGGATCGCACACCACCCGCACCGTGAAGGTGCCGGCTTCTGCAACCGCAGTCGCTGTGCCACCATTGCCGCCTTCAACGCGACTGACGGTCTTGCCATCATCGGCGGTGCGGTAGGTGAACTCCCACAGTTCATCGGAGTCCTTCTGCACTTCGGTCAGATCAAGGATGTAACTAAAGCCACTGCATCCACCGCCCTTGACGCCGATGCGGAGACGAATCTTGTCTGCATCGAGGCCTTGCTGATGAATGATGTTGCTGATTTCGCGGGCTGCTGAATCGCTAATAATGACGGACATAATGAACTCTTTCCGTAGGGTGCGTTGAAACTATCAGTGGGTCGCGGCGTGGGTAGCGGAATCAGCCACCATGCCGTTCTTCTTGCGGTAATCAGCAATGGCCGCGCGGATGGAATCCTCGGCGAGCACGCTGCAGTGAATCTTCACCGGCGGGAGGCTGAGCTCCTCAACAATCTGCGTGTTCTTGATGGTGAGCGCCTCATCAACTGACTTGCCCTTGAGCCATTCAGTGGCCAGGCTGCTGGAGGCAATCGCGCTGCCGCAACCAAAGCACTTGAACTTGGCGTCTTCAATGACGCCCTGCTCGTTGACCTTGATATGCAACTGCATCACATCGCCGCACTCCGGCGCGCCAACGATGCCAACGCCAACATCGGTGCGCTTGGCAACATCTGTGCTGGTGCCGAAACTGCCGACGTTGCGTGGGTGCTGGAAGTGATCAACAACTTTGTCTGAGTAAGCCATGGTGAGGTCCTGTGCGCCGGCGCTGTGCCGGTCAAGTGCGTTCGGGTGAAGTGACTGCGCGGATTAGTGCGCTTGCCACTGAATCTTGGAAATGTCGACGCCTTCTTTATGAAGGTCAAACAGCGGGCTCATCAAGCGCAAGTGCTCAACGGCCGCAACGATCTGCTCAATTGCAAAGTCCACTTCTTCCTCAGTGGTCCAGCGACCAAGCGAAAGGCGTAATGATGAATGCGCCAATTCATCGCCGACTCCGAGCCCCTTGAGCACATAGCTCGGCTCAAGACTCGCACTGGTGCAGGCGCTACCGGAACTGCAAGCGATGTCCTTCACGCCCATCATCAGGCTTTCGCCCTCAACAAACCCGAAGGAAATATTGGTGACGTGCGGAAGGCGCTTCTCTGCATGACCGTTCACCTGAGTGACTTCAATGCGGCGCGAAAGTTCGGTTTCCAGCTTGCGGCGGAACTTAACGACGCGTTCGCGTTCGTGTTCCATCTCATGCTGGCAGAGTTCGCAGGCCTTACCAAAGCCAACGATTCCGGTGACATTCAGCGTGCCAGAGCGCATGCCGCGCTCGTGTCCGCCTCCGTCAATGATTGCTTCCAAGCGAATGCGTGGCTTGCGGCGCCGAACGAACAACGCGCCCACGCCCTTTGGTCCATAGATCTTGTGGCCACTCCAACTGAGGAGGTCGATGTGATCTCGTTCCACATCGGTTGGCATCTTGCCAACCCACTGCGTGGCATCAGTGTGGAAGACGATTTCCTTGTCGTGGCACAACTTGCCGATCTGCGGGATCTCATTGATCACGCCGATCTCATTGTTGGCCCACATGATGCTGACCAAGATGGTGTCTGGACGAATCGCCGCAGCAACCATGTCGGCAGTAATCACGCCATCAGTACCAGGCGCTAGGAAGGTGACCTCGAAACCCTCGCGCTGCAGGCGCTTGCAGGGATCGAGCACTGCCTTGTGTTCATGGATCGCGGAGATGATGTGGCCGCGACCCGTCTGACCTGCTGGAGCCTTTGCGTAGATCTCCGCGGCGCCCTTGATGGCCAGGTTGTTGCTCTCGGTGGCGCCCGAAGTAAAGATGATTTCCTTGGGGTTGGCGCCGATCAATGCGGCTGACTGCTCGCGGGCCAACTCGACGCCGTCCTCTGACTCCCAGCCGAACTTGTGGTTGCGGCTCGATGAGTTGCCGAATTTCTCGCTGAAGTACGGAAGCATGGCTTCCACCACGCGTGGGTCGCAGCGAGTGGTGGCGGCATGATCGAAATAAATGGGTAGTTTGAGTGCCATGGTGGTTTGCAAGGAATCCGAAGGAGCACAGGACCATCACGGCCTGCGGCAATTGAGATCCAGTCGCAATAACAGTCTAGGAGGGTGGGCAGCAATTGAAAAGCCTTCTCGGAGCGGATCTCTGTGAATTCTCGGAAATGTAGTCCGGAATTCCCAACCGGAAGTTCCGGCACTATGGTGGACACAGCAGATGCAGGTCCTACACGCCCCAGAACAGCTTGCACCGTACTTCGGATGCGCATTGGTGCCCACCATGGGCGCCCTTCACGCTGGACATGGCGCCCTGATGCGGCGCATGTCGGGGCGAGGCATGCCCGTGTTGGCAACGGTGTTTGTCAATCCGACACAGTTTGCGCCGCGCGAAGACTTCGCAAAGTATCCGCGCACGCTTGAGGACGATGTGAAGCTCGCAGCGGAATGCGGTGCAGACGCTGTGTTTGCGCCAAGTGCCGAGACCATTTATCCATTTGGTCTTGATGCAGCGCGCGCCGAAGCTGCCGCATGGCCGCTCCCCGATGTTGCCAATCAGCCGCGCTTAGAAGATGCCAGTCGCCCCACGCACTTTGGTGGCGTGTGTCAAGTGGTGGCGCGACTCTTCGACCTCACGCAGCCGGCAATGGCGGTTTTTGGCGAGAAAGACTTTCAACAGCTGCGCGTCTTGGAAGATATGGCCGCGATGGCGCGCGCAGCGGATCGGCGCTGGGGCGCACTGGTGATTGAAGCGGCTCCCACTGTTCGTGAGCATGATGGTCTTGCCATGAGTAGCCGAAATCGCTATCTCCAGCCGGAGCAACGCGATCGGGCGCTGGCGCTCGTGCGCGCCTTGCAACATGCAGCGGCGGCTCCCGACCCACAGAGTGCCGAACGCATCATGCGAACCACGCTGGAAGAGCACGGGCTGACCGTGGATTACGCGGTGGTGCGCCATGCCTCCACCCTGCTGCCCGTGAATCATTGGAATGCCCCCACCCGCGCCCTGATTGCTGCGCGCATCGGCGATGTGCGGCTCATTGACAACATGGCCATGCCAATCCGCGGTTCATTGGGCAAACCCGACGGACAGGGGTAGGATTCGAGTCATGACTCAGGCTTCGCTCTCGACCGCGCTGCTGGTGATGGTGACAACGATGTTCGTTGCAACTCCAGCAGCGATCGCGGCACCGCAGTATTCCAATCCGCGCTCCGGGAACACGCCACGTACGACGACCCCGCCGCCGAAGGACACGGACAGCGATGGGAAAGCAGACGCTCCTGCCGTGCCAACCTCGGAGGTCAAGTACTACGCGCCGCTCGAGAAGGCAGACCGCGCGGCACTGAAAGAACACGAAGGATGGATGATTCCCAAGCCCACCGCTGATCTGAAGTGGGTTGGTGGCGATGCGATGGATCGCGCTGCGTTCCGCGACAAGGTGACGGTGATTCAATCGGTGGGTGGAAAGACCAGTCCGCGCGCTGCGTTGGATAAAGTCAAGCGCTCCATCCCTGAAGGTGTTGTTCTGCTTGGGCTCCATACCCCGGACCAAGCAGATCGCGCTGACGACATCCTGGAAAAAGATGCACCGTGCCTGGTGGCGATTGATGCGTCCGGCGATTGGTGCGACGCACTTGGCGTCTGGAAGAAGCCCGTCAACATTGTGATCGATAAGACCGGTGCGGTCCGCTATGTCGGACTCAGTGAAGCGGGCCTGAAGGCCAAGCTGCCAGCACTCCTTGCCGAGGAAGTGGATGAGAGCATTGAAGCCAAGGAGAAGCCAGACGCTATGGGCGCTGGTGCCACTGATGCGAAGCCCGCAGCTGAAGTGAAGTGGCCAGAGTTCTTAGCGCCGATTGATCCAAAGTCCGCCGGCGACATGCGCGGCAAAAAGATTCCTGGCTTCACGGTTGCCAAATGGCTTGGGCAGCGGCCCGATCCGGGAACCCGTCTGGTTGCCATCGACTTCTGGGCAACCTGGTGCCGTCCATGCCGAGACGCCATTCCGCATGTCAATGAATTGACCGAAAAATACGGGCAGGACATCCTGTTTGTGGGCATCAGCGATGAGAAGGAACCTGTCTTCACCTCTGGGATGAAGAAGCAAAAACTCAAGCCTGCGGACTTCAAGTACCCGCTCGCCCTTGACCCCGCAGGAACACTGAAGGAAAAGTTCTTTGCGATTCAAGGCATCCCGCACATGGCGATCTTCTCAGCGGATGGAATCGTCCGTTGGCAGGGTCACCCCATGTCATTGCAGACAGAAGACATCGACAAGTTGATTGCTGCCAACCGAGCCAACACCAAGCCATCCGCCGCACCCGGCGCGACCGGCGGCCGCGGCTGGGCGGGCGCGGCAACGACTCAGAAGTCTCGGTGAACGATCGCCAGCGCTGCAGAGTCCAGCGCATCACGGGCTGCGCCGGCTGGCACGTTTGCTAGTTCTGCGCGGGCTGTTGCCACCATCGCCTCGGCGCGATGACGCGCATCGACAAGCGCCCCGCCCGCGGTGAGTTCCGCCATCAACGCACTGCCATCACGCGCGCGGATCGCAGCGATGGTTCGTTCACGACTCGCCCCGGCGCAGCGTGCCAGATGAATGATCACCGGAAGTGTCAGCTTCCCCTTCTCTAGGTCGCGCCCCAGGCTCTTGCCCACCACGTCCTCGCGCCCTTCCAGATCTAGGAGGTCGTCTTGCACTTGGAAGGCCACGCCAATTCCTTCGCCAAATCGACGAAGCGCCGCCACGGAAGCTTCTGGCGCACCGGAGAGACGCGCGCCCAATTCGCAACACGCGCCGATGAGCACCGCGGTCTTGCGACGCACAATCTCAAAGTACGTGCGCTCATCAAGCGACAAGTCCTCACGATGACTGAGTTGCACCAATTCACCCTCACACAGCGTGTTGGTGACTTCACCAAGACGCAGGTTCAGGGCAGGATCACCAGCGCGACTGCACAGGTGAAAGGCGTTGGAAATCAGGTAATCGCCAAGCATCACTGCCACTTCGTTGCCGCGCAGATGATTGACCGTACTGCCCTTGCGGCGCACTTCTGCTTCATCAAGCACATCGTCATGCACCAGCGTGGCCATGTGAATCATTTCACAGGTGGCAGCAATGATCACGTGTCGCTCACCCACGTTGCCGAACGCTTGCCCGGACAGGAACACCATGGTTGGTCGCAGCATCTTGCCGCGGTAGCGCTCCACGTGTCGACACAGCGTGTTCACCGGAGGAAGGTCACTCGCCAACTGCCGCTCAAAGGCCTTGCTCACTTCTGCCAAGAGCGGCGCAAGTGATGCAATGCCGAGGCCTTCGCTGTTGGTAGAGATTGGCATAGCGGCACTCATTCCTTTGCAATGAACTCAGCATGCGGAACGCCGCGCCGGACGCTTGGCTGCTGACTTGGATGTGGCAGTCACCTTCTGCTTGCCAGACACTGGCTTCTCCGCCACGATGTAAGCAATCCAGCCACCGCATGCCTCGCCGACGGTCTTACGACGGAACACGCCGTCGCCTTCGCCGGTCTTCTTCACGGTGCCTTCCCAATACACGGCTGGGCGCACAAAGCCCGCTTCGATCAGGGTTTCTTGGATTTCCGCCAACGTCCACAGGCGCCAGTCATAGGTGAATGCCTTGCGAAGTTCGGAGCCGTCCGGGAATCGGAAGTGAATGTGATTCAGCACTTCGCCAGTGATCGGGTTGTACTTCTCGGTGTCCCACAAGTACGTGAATCCGTCCAGATTGCGCGACTCGGTGATCACTGAGAAACTCTCGTAACCACCGTACGCATCAAGGACGAACAAACCGCCATGCTTGATGTTGCTGAACGCGGCGCGGAAATACTCAAGCAATCCAGCGCGTGTCTTGAAGAGGAAGTAACTGAAGTTAAGCGCCGCCAGCACATCGGCTTGCTCCGTGGGCGTACTGCGAACATCGCCCTTGATCCATTGCATGCGCTTGCACTCATCAGTGGTCAGCGCGGTGCCGTGACGACCCTTGCCCCACGCCATCGTCTTGGTGCACAGGTCAATTCCATACGCGCGATTGTTTGGGCGATGTTGCACCCACGCGCAACTTGCAAAGCCAGTCCCACAGAAGTCTTCGCGCAACACGGTGGGCACGCGGCCGTAGCGCTCGCGGAACGCGCGTTCCATGAATGCAATCTCCGCTGACGGCTCTTGCACCGAAAGTTCATAGAGTTCATGGCGATCGCTGGTGCGCGCGGTACGCCAGCCCTTCGCCTTGGCGGCGGGCTTCTTCTTGCGCTTGGTGACGGTCGCGGAGGGTGACTGACTGCGCTTCTTCTTGAGGGTCTGGGTAGTTGCCATGTGAGGGGAGGAATCCTACTCCGCAGTGCTCGGTGACGCGGCACGATCTCTCGTGTTGGCTCGCCACGGATCGCAACAATTCGCTCAGCGCGGGCGGGGTGCGCCATCATTGGTGCGGTACCACTGCGCGGCCGATGCTGCCAGCGCGGGCGCTGTCACCCCAAAGTCCTCCGCAAGCGCCTGCTGCCATGGTTTGCCGCCCTTTATCGCTTTGACCCACGAACCAAACTTCTGCTCGCGATCGGCAATCATCAGGTCAACCATGATGTACCCCACCGAGTAACCGATGGCGTTGTCGCCCGGCCAGGTGCCATCCTTGCCGCTGAGCGCCATGATCTTGGTGGCATCACCGCCCTGCC
>JBDKKN010000020.1:0-40369 GCA_039796075.1 Planctomycetota bacterium
TGGCCATTAGGAGGCGCCTCCTTGGCCGGAGTTGTTGTTGTTACATAACGCCCGCGCGAAGGATCGCCGGGCTGGAGAGTTGACCCATGCTGATCCGTCTTGCCGCAACGGCGTGCGCCGCTGGCATCGTGACTGTGCTCCTCGCTGCTGCTCCGATCATCCCGGACAAGCAGCTCGGTACCGCCGCTGCCGCCCCAGTATCGGCCAAGGTTGATGACCTGAGCACGCAGCCCGCAACCGGAGGACTAGCGCCCCGCGCCGTCCGTCCAAAGCAACGCTCCGCCGACATCGTCCTCCCCGAGGATCCGATCTCTGGTCGCCCACAATGGAACGGCAAACTTGGCGTCAAGTTCCGCGATGAACTCAAAGTGCGCGCTGACAGAATTTCCAGCACCACTGTTCGCGGCGCCAACGGCCAGCCCATTGCGCAAGTCACTGAAATTCTGTCGGGCTTCGGCGGCACCGTACGTCAAGCGCTGCGCCGCACGCCGGAAGAACTCCGCGCCCTGGAAATGCGCGCGGAGCGCATCAGTAAGAAGGCACAGGCTGACTTGGCGGGCATCGTTTACGTAGACGTGCAGCCGGAAAAACTCGTTGACGCGGCGCGCGCGCTCAACGATCTCGACATCGTTGAATGGGTTGAGATTGAACGCATCATCATGCCCGATGGTGGTGGCACAAACCAGGCACAACAAGACGGTTGCGGAGCCAACGGCCCCGGCGACGGCACTGGTATCACCAACTGCTACACCACTTCCCCGGACAGCCGCTGCTCAACGCTCGGTGGCGGACAGGGTTGCAACGACGTGAACGCATGCACCGCACCCGATGGCTCGCTGCCAGCGTGCCGTTACGGATGCAACAACACCAACTGCTGCGAAACCGTCGCGGCGTTGATTCCAGGCTGCAATGATGGCGAAGGCGGCCAGGGCTGGGATGCAGTTTGTGCCACCTACGCCAACATCCTCTGCACTAGCACGGTGTACGACGCCAGCCCGCCAATTCAGGGCGGCGGAGGCTCAGCAATCTCCATTCCAAGCACCTACAAGTACGACCCCTGCTTCGCTATGCGCGGACCGATCACTCCGGTGCCAAGCCCAGACGTGTTGGTGTACGGAGTGGTGGAGACGCCGGTCCCTGCTCCAACCGTGACGAGCCAGCTGCTGACCTACACAACCGATCCCGCCACCGGCGCATTCGTATCCGGGACATTGGTGCCGGTGGTCTATCCAACACTGCAACCAAGCGATGAGGGCCGGGCTCCCTTTGATGTCGCGCAACAGGCACTTCCCGACCCGAGCCTCGAAGGTGCGTACTTGGCATTCTCCAGCGGCTGCTTTGTGGAGCACACATTCGGCGGCTGCAACCAAGTGAGTTGCTGCGTTTACGTGTGCCGCAACGATCCGTCCTGCTGCGTCATTGAGTGGGACCTGAATTGCGTTGCCCAGGCCCAGAATGCACCAGACGGAACGCTCCGCGACAGCCCGTGCACGGGTCAATCACTGCCGACCGACGTCTTCCCCCCGGGAGGGCAAACTCCCCTCTTGACATCGGGCAACCGTGAGAACTTGGACGGTACGCCGGGAAACGCGCGTGGCTACCAGACCTACACGGTGGGTAATGCGGTTCTTGGTCCATTCGACACCCTTCCGGCCACAGCGCCGCCACCTCTGACCTACCCGCTCAAGGCACCAACGGTAAACGCTGCGGAGTTCCCAGGGGACGCAGAGCGACGGAACACGAAGTCCAACCTCGGTACGCTCGCAGCCATCAATTCCGGATACCGCGGAGGCGGTCTTGATCTGCAGGGATACGAGGTGCTCCTGCAGCAACTCAATGTCAATCCAGCGCAGCAGGGGCGTGGTCAAGGCGTTGAAGTGGCTGTGATTGAGCACGCCGCGTACGTCAACCACGAAGACCTCATCAACGTTGTTGTTCCTGAGCCCAACCAGACGCAGGTCTTGGTGGTCTCGCCGCCGCTTGACCCCAATCACGGCACCGCCGTTTTGGGAGTCATTGGCGCTGAGCGAAACAACATTGGCGTGACCGGCATTGCCGATGGCGCTGACCTGAGTTTCTACCCAATCGTCAGCCGTGAGGAAGGCTCACGTATTGAGAATGCCTACGTCAATGCCCTGATCGCGCTGGAAGAAGGCGATGTCATCAACATGTCGATCGGCTCTGGCGGTGGTAACACCGTTGTTGCCAATCCGCTCATGTTCGACCTAGTGACCACCGGAACCAACGCTGGAATTACCACGGTGATCTCTGCCGGTAATGATGCCGCGCCAGTGATCACCTCGCCGGGCGGGGCCGGCGGGGACTCCGGAGCGGTCATTGTGGGTGCGTGCTGGCCTGGATTCCAGGTGGGTCAATTGACGACCGACGTTTCGATTCCTGGTCCATTCCCTGGCAACGGCTACTGCCGCCTGAACTTCTCAAACTTCACCAGCAACGAAAACAACACTGGCAACGTCACCCTTTCTGGTTGGGGTACCGGAGTCACCACTTGCGGCTACGGAGACTTGTTCAACGGAACCAATTCATCCGACGACCCGCTAGAAGTGAACCGCCTCCGTACTTACACCTCAGTGTTCAACGGAACCAGTTCTGCAGCGCCGATCATCTCTGGATGGTGCGCTCGCTTGCAGAGTTTCTCCATTGCGTGGTTCGGAGCTCCCTTGCCACCACAGGTACTCCGCGCTGCCATCAGTACGGACGCGAACATCCACCGACAGTGCGGCATCGACTATGCGTCGCCGCAGATGCCCGGCTATCCGGAAGATGGCGACCCGAATGTTGGCGACATTGATCTCCAGGTAAACGGAGCGATCGTTGCTCCGATCGGCGGCTTCCCGCGCGCAACCAACACGGTGTCATGGATTGTCTCAAACACCTTCGGCGGAACACCGGTGGCGTACGACATCATCTGCGGCACCTACGAGGGTGGATCCAATTTCTCACTGCGTCAACTCGACGGCAATGCCTTGCGCATCGGTGCATTGCGGCGCCGCGCGGGCAGCCGCGGAAACGGCTTCGGCCCAGACCTCTTCTACCCACTCGGTGGCGGCACCACCGACCTTCAGCTGAAGGTGTCGTCCTTGGGATCCACCGAGAACGTGACGTCCATCGGACTGGCAACCAACTCCAGCGTGTCGTGGAACTTGCCCGTCTTGGAGGTGGTCTACTTTTATAACCATCGATTGAACCGATGGATGGCCGCAGGATCCTCATCACTCTCACCAGCCGGTGGCGGCGGCGCGTTCACCATTCCTGGCAGCATCAGTGACTACATTCTGTCCAACTCCACGGGCGGCTCGCAGGCCTATGCGCGCGTCTACACCTGTGGACTGACCAGTTCCGGCTACAGCGTCCTGCATGACTTCTTGGCATTTGCCATTGGAGTGGACATCTTTAACCCGGGCGGCGGCGTTGCGCCGTAACGTTCGACCTTTGAACTGAAGGTTTCATAGCCCCCGACCAAATGGTCGGGGGCTTTCCTTCAAGGATTACGTGCCGGAAGTGCCGACTGCGCATACATTTATTCCTGTGTCCGCATCTCACCCCGAAGTACCAGCTTGCAACGCCCACGCCGCGGAACGGCTTGCTCACGCACACCAGCAGTTCGTGGAGCACTGGGGGCGGATGGCATCGTTATGGGGCGTGCCCCGCAGCATGGCTGAAGTGCACGCCCTGCTCTTCATTGAGGGACGCAGCGTCAATGCAGACGAAGTGGTACTGCGCCTTGGGATCAGTCGCGGCAATGCCTCAATGACGCTTCGCACCTTGGTGGAGTGGGGCATCGTGCAGCGCACGCACAACAAGACTGATCGCAAGGACTACTACCAGGCTGAGCAGGATGTGCTCACGCTCTTTTCCACGGTCATCCGCGTGCGCAAGCAGCGAGAGATCGATCCACTGTTGGCGTTGGTCGAGGAGTGTCGCAAGGCAGCGGCTATGGTCCCTCGCACTGGCGCGGATCAAGAGACCACCACCCGTGCAGGCGAACTTGATCGCAAACTCAACGACATTGAGCTGTTCGTGTGCTCTGCAAATGCGCTCGCTACTCAATTCTTCTCCTGCGACGGCGGAGGAATCAGCGCGCTGTTCGGCGCGTTGGAGCCACCGGGATGACTATTGCCCCTCCCCATTCAACGTCACGTCAACACGTCCACGAGGCACAGACCGCGCGGCTGGAGATTGCATGGACGGTGAGTGCCGAGGCCCTCGATGGGCGGCAGTCGTACGCATCGGCTGTCCTACATCTGGAATGCTGCTGGCAGCACGGGCATCATCACTCGGATGACAAGGCACGGGTCGAGTGCACGGCGATCATTGATCGTGCCGGCGTCATTGCCGCTGTAAAGATTCCGGATACAGCACACATTTCTGTCGATCGCCACGGGCGATGGACACACATTGCCATCACCATTGACCCCGGGACGCCGTTCCTGACGGCCAGTTTCGAACAAGGACGCCTGGCGTACTGCACATCGACAGCCCCCGCATTGGCGCGACTGCAGGGGGGGGCCTATGACTCGCCCACCGGGATCCTTGAACTCTATGACGCACAGTGACCGGCAAGCCGTGATGGCAACGCCCGAGGCACTCTGCTAGACTTTGCACCTCACCCTGGACGGGTGGCCGAGTGGCTGAAGGCGCTGGTTTGCTAAACCGGTTTACGGGGTATTACTCCGTAACGCGGGTTCGAATCCCGCCCCGTCCTCTTTCACGTCTGCGGCCCGGCATCACGCTGGGCCGCGACCGTTTCTGCACCATCGAACTGAGGCGCACTGCTCCATGGATCCCTTCCTTCATGATCTCTGGCAGTTGGTCTCGCAACCGGGCGCCTTGCGCGAGAACCTGGCACAGATCGTGGAGACGCTTGGCGCCGGGCTGACCTACGCCATGCTGGGCCTGATCGTGTTCGCTGAAACCGGCCTGGTGGTGACCCCGTTCCTACCGGGCGACAGCCTGCTCTTTGCCACCGGCGCAGTCTGCGCCACCGTTGCGAGCGTGGCACAGCAGAGTGGAGCGGACCCCACGGTGCGGATCGAGATCATGGCCGCTGTCCTGTTCGTTGCGGCGGTGCTTGGCGATGGCGTCAATTATCACATCGGCCGCGCCATCGGTCCGGTGGCATTCAGCGGCCGATTCCGCTGGCTGCGCCGCGAACACCTGGAACGCACCCACGCCTTCTTTGAGAAACACGGCGGACGCGCGGTGGTGCTGGCTCGGTTCGTCCCGATTGTGCGGACGTTCGCGCCGTTCGTGGCGGGCATTGGCGCCATGACCTACATGAAGTTCCTCTTCTACAACGTGCTCGGCGCGGCTTTGTGGGTGGGGCTGCTCCTTGGCGCTGGCTACACACTCGGCGGGCTCGAATGGGTGCAGCGTAACTTTGAGAAGGTGGTCATTGGCATCGTCATCGTGAGTGTGCTGCCGATCGTTTGGGAGTGGTGGAAGGCGCGCAGCACGCGCCGCGCGGCTGCAACGGGCCGCTGATCCCGTACACTTTCGCACCCGGCATCCCGCTGGAACACCAGGCACGAATCCCATGAAGATCCACGAATACCAAGCACGACAGTTCCTCGCAGACTTTGGAATTCCCGTCCCACCCGGGCGCATGGTTGAGACCGTAGCGGACGCCGCGGCCGAGGCTCGCGCGCTGTTTGCTTCCGGCGTGGGCATCGTGGTGGTCAAGGCACAGGTCCATGCAGGTGGGCGCGGCAAGGCTGGGTTCGTGAAGGTCTGTAAGACCGCCGAGGAAGCAGAAGTAGCCGCCAAGTTCATGCTGTCGCACCGCATGGTGAGTCCGCAGACTCCGGCGGAAGGCCTGGAAGTGAATCGCATCTTGGTGGCGGCCGGCGTGGATATTGCCAAGGAGTACTACCTGGCAATCGTCATGGACCGCACGCGACACACCAATACCCTGATCGCCAGCGCCGAGGGCGGCGTGGAGATTGAACACATCGCTGAGACTCGCCCCGAGGCCATCATCAAGGTGGCACTGGACCCGCTCACGGGACTGGCTGCGTTCCAGGCGCGCGAGACCGCCTTCAATTTGGGCTTCCGCGGCAAGCAGGTGGCGCAGGCCGCTGATGCCATGATGAAACTTGCGGCGCTCTATCTGGCCAAGGATGCAACGCTCGCTGAAATCAATCCGCTGGTGGTCACCCCTGCAAGCGCAGCGCATCCCGATGGGCAAGTCATTGCCATCGATGCCAAGTTCAACTTTGACGACAACGCCGTGTTCCGCCACCCGGATCTGCGCGCGATGTTTGACCCCACGGAAGAGAACGCATCGGAGATGCGCGCCCGTGAGTTTGAACTGAATTTTGTGGCGCTGGACGGCAACATCGGCTGCCTTGTCAACGGCGCTGGTCTGGCCATGAGCACCATGGACATCATCAAGCTGCACGGCGGTGACCCAGCAAACTTCTTGGACGTCGGCGGCGGCGCCACGGAAGAAGCGATTACCGAAGCATTCCGAATCATCCTCTCCGATGCAGCCGTCAAGGGCGTATTGGTGAATATCTTCGGCGGCATCATGCAGTGCGACCGCGTTGCACGCGCCATCGTTGCTGCAGCAAAGAATGTTGGGTTCAAGGTGCCGCTGGTGGTGCGTCTTGAGGGGACCAATGTTGCCGAGGCTCGGATGATCTTGGACGCTGCTCGCGCTGAACTTCCCACCATGCAATCGGCGACCGATTTGGCCGATGCCGCGCGCAAAGTTTGCGCTGCGGTTGCCTGACCGCCATCTGACTACCAATGCTCGTCCTCTTCGATATCGACGGCACCATGCTGCATTCGCTCAGTGCGGGCGTGCATGCCATGACCACCACGCTGCGCGAGATACACGGGATTGTCCCGGACTTTTCGCGGATTGAGATTCACGGTCGATTGGACACCCTGATCTGGCGCGACTTAGCCAAGGTGCACGGCTATCCGACCGACGATGCCTCGCATGAAGTGTTCAAGCGTAGTTACGGCGAACATCTCGAACGCCGCCTCGCTGACAACAACACCGTGGAGCGTTTCCGTGGCGCCAAGGAATTGGTTGACGCAACGCGCGCCGTTGATGGTCTGACCATCGGGCTCCTCACTGGCAACTATGAATTCACCGGCAAGCTCAAGGTGCGCCACGCGGGGATCGACCCCGCGCATTTCATCGTGAATGCATGGGGCGATGATGGCCCGGATCGCCGCAGTTTGGTGCCAGTTGCCATGCGCCGCTACGCCGAGCACCACGGGCGACCGGTGGCGCCGCGGGACGTCATCATCATTGGTGACACGCCGGCCGATGTCGACTGCGCGCACGCTTCCGGCGCGCGAGTGATCGCGGTCGCTACTGGGCACTTTGATATTGATTCGCTGCGTGCAGCGGGCGCAGACCTGGCGGTCCATGACTTGAGTGACACACAGAAGTTGCTGCAGTGGATCACCGAGTCCGCATGACCAGCGCGTCGGGGCGCGCGGTACGGGTGGGCAGGTGAGTCAGGTGAGTCAGGTGAGTCCGGCGGGCCAGTCGACTTAGTGGCGACCGATACGTTCACTCAACGGCATCAGAATGCGTGGAATGAGACGCTGCTCAACAAGCCGCTCGCCGTGACCTGCCAATGCGGCAAGAATGGTTGGCAAGTCATCAAGCGACTTGACCGGGCCGGTGCGCCGAACCGTGAGCATGACGCTCAATGGCTCAATCCCATCACGACCGGCAGACGGTTCCCCTCCGCGCGGAAGACGCGTCTTGACCTCCAAGTAGACATGCATGTCCGGAGCATCGGAGAGCGCGATGGCAAGAAACGGCTGCAAATCCAGGACGTTGTCGGTGGCAATCTCCGCAAATTCGCCCAGCGCAGATCCGCCCAGTAGTGCGTCCAAGACCACCTCATCCCGGTTGCCTTCACACTCAAAGTCAAAGGCGTACACCAACTCCAAGTGATCAACATCCAGTGGGCTGATGGAGAGAAAGTACGGCGCCACTTCAAGGACGGTGCGATGCATCCGGTACGCGTCTTCGAGTGTCTTGGGGTTGACCCATCCGCTCTTCAACGAGGTCTGGCGCATGCCGATCCACAGGAAATCTTGATCGTCTTCGCCAGACTCAAGGGCCACTTCACCATCGGGATAGCGGTGCAGGCTCGAAAGCCGGGGCATCTCTTTGCGCAGGCGACCAAAGAGGTCAAGCACTGGCTCGCGCGCGGCGGGCAAGTCCATCTTGAGTGCAAGCTTCTGATTGATGCAGAAGTCGCGGCAGAGTGCGCTGAAGTCTGACATGTGAGGTGCGCGGTCTATACGCGGTCTATACGCAGTTCATGCGCAGTTCATGCGCAGTTCATGCGCAGGCATGCACGATTCATGCCGACGCAGCCGGAGGCCCACCAGCGGCGGCCCCCATTCGGTCAGCATGGTGGGAAATTGAGGACGCGATTCGCTCGCGAGCCTGCTGCAACTTCTGCTCATGCGCACGACGCTGCTTACTGCGCCACGCCAGAATGCGCCAGACCGCAAAGAGAACAATCGGTAGCAGCAGGAGAACCATGCCGCCAGCAAGTACCGGAACCCAAACAGCGAGCAAGGTGACAATCATTGCCAGCACTGTTTCAGCCATTCCGTAGATCGGATTGAGCCAACCAATGGTGAGCACTGAACTGGATACGCGCCCGGCAATCGAAGCTGCCTCGACACCCGATGCGGTCGTCGCACCAACAATGATTCCGAGTGACCACGCAACCGCCGGATGGAGAAGTGGCGTGGCTTGCAGAGCACTTGAAACGTCGCCGGGGATCATGATGTCAAGTTGGCTTGTCATCAACACTGCGCCTGCGATCGCCGCGAGCGGTGCCGCAAGCAGATCGAGTGCATGGTCAACCCATGGAACCAAGAATCCAACAATTTCAACAACGGTTGCAGTGCCAAAGAGCACAATCGCTGGGGTAGCACCAAGCCACTCAAACGATGGCCCGACCACCAGCATGTCGGCACGGACGGCGATCGATGCAACGAACAGGGGTAAGAACACTCTCAGCCCGCAGGCCGCAGAGAGTCCAAGTCCCGCACACAGTGCCATGAAGATCTGCATGATGGGAGCGCCAGTGACGGCGCTCAACCCGCCTTTGCTTCGAGGTACTTCTCAACACTCTTGACGTCCGCAGCGATTTGCGGGGTCATACGGAGCGTAAAGGTGGCACCCTTTTCAACAAAGACAACGCGGGTGCACTCTTCGCGAGCAAGCCAAATGCGACCAGCGCGGGCGGTTCGGCGATTGCCGCTGCGAAGGCGCTCGCGCTTGAGGCGGCTCAACGCTCCCTGAACGCCGGGGTTCATGCGCATGAGACGAAGCAGCGTCTGCTGGCGACGGTGCTCGGCTGGAATTGCGGTGATGGTGAACTGGACGGTTGGGGTCGTGGCGGTGTTCGACATAGTGTTCTCCTCGCGCAGGCAGGCTGCGCCGAGCCGCGTAGTGTAGCGGACCCCGCCGATGTCGCAAGCAGGAAAGTCATTCGTGCTTATCGGCACCTGCGAACCGGCGCGCGGCTAGGCTTGTGGCATGGCACAGGCAACCATCGGCTGGATCGGAACGGGCGTCATGGGGGTCTCCATGGCAAGGCATCTGCTGACAGCGGGCCACCCGCTGATCATCCATACGCGCACGCGAGAGCGGGCAGAGCCGCTGCTTGCAGCAGGCGCGCACTGGGCGGAATCGCCATTGCAGGTCGCTGAGCGGGCAGAGATCGTCTGTTCGATGGTGGGCTACCCAGAGGATGTCGAAGCGACGCACCTGGGAGCACAGGGAACCCTGAGCGCGGCGAAAGCCCCTGCTCTCTTGATTGATTTCACCACCAGCAGCCCCGCCTTGGCTCAGCGGATTGCCGAACGCGGCGCCGCGCTGGGAACGCGAGCGATCGACGCCCCGGTCTCGGGCGGTGATGTCGGTGCCCGGAATGCCACGCTTTCCATCATGTGCGGCGGGACGGAAGCGGCGTTTCAGGCCGCGCGACCGGTTCTTGACCTGTTGGGCAAGACGGTGGTGCTGCAGGGCCCCGCCGGATCTGGCCAGCACACCAAGATGGTCAACCAATTGCTGATTGCCGGCACGATGCTTGGCATGGCGGAGGCCCTTTCCTACGCCAAGAAGGCGGGTTTGAATCCGGAGACGGTGCTGCAGTCGGTGGGAGGCGGGGCCGCAGCAAGCTGGTCGCTGACCAACTTGGCGCCACGAATTCTAAAATCTGACTTCGCACCCGGATTTTTCATCGAACACTTCCTAAAGGATCTTCGTATCGCGCTGGATGAAGCGCGTGTCTTGGGCCTGGATCTGCCCTGTGCCACCGCCGCTGAGCGCACCTATCGGGCGCTTGCGGAGGCTGGCTATGCACGCGCTGGCACACAGGCCATTGTTCACGCTTACGGGTGGTGAACGAATATCCTGATCCCCTTAACACTCACGCTCACTGATCTCCAACGAAAAACACTATGACCACCATCACCCAACACGATATCGGTGCCATCGAGCAGAAGGTCAAGGCGGCACATCCGCCCTTCGCACTCCTGAAGCAAGAGTTACAGCAAGTCATTGTCGGGCAGCATGAGTTGCTCGAAGGATTGATCATCGGACTGCTTTGCAATGGTCACATTCTCATTGAAGGCGTACCGGGGCTTGCCAAGACCACCGCAGTGGCAACACTGGCAGCCGCCATTCGTACTTCGTTTCATCGAATTCAGTTCACGCCGGACTTGTTGCCTTCCGACTTGATTGGAACCATGGTGTACAGCCCGGCCACGCATGAATTCAGCGTGAAAAAGGGTCCGGTGTTCGCCAACATTGTGCTTGCAGATGAAATCAACCGCGCGCCCGCCAAGGTGCAGAGCGCGCTACTCGAAGCGATGCAGGAACGACAAGTGACCATCGGCGGCGAGACCTTCAAGATGGACGATCCATTCTTGGTGCTGGCGACGCAAAATCCAATTGAACAGGAAGGCACGTACCCGCTTCCAGAGGCACAGGTCGATCGCTTCCTGCTGAAGATTGTGATCACTTATCCAACGCGTACCGAGGAGCGACAGATTCTTGATCGCATGTCGCGCACCACTGGCAAGATTTCCGTGAAGCCGGTCATGCAGCCAGAAGAGATTCGCGCGGCGCGTGCGGTTGTTGATGAGATCTTTGTGGACGACAGCATCAAGGATTACATCGTGTCCTTGGTGGTAGCGAGCCGTGATCCGGACGCTTACAAAGTGCCCGTGAAAGACTTGCTGCAATACGGGGCATCGCCGCGCGCAACACTGGCGCTTGCACAAGCGGCGCGCGCCAAGGCATTCTTGGACGGCCGCGGATTTGTAGTTCCGCAAGACGTCAAAGATGTGGCGCATGCAGTGCTCCGTCATCGCTTGGGGCTGAGCTATGAAGCCGAAGCGCTGGAGAAGTCATCGGATGACGTGGTGCGCGCGCTGCTTGAGCATGTCCCCGTTCCCTGATCACTGCCATGCAGACGTCTGAATTGCTTCGCAAGGTTCGCCGCATCGAAATCCGCACGTCACACCTGGTGAGTGACGTGATGGCTGGCCAATTCCGTTCCGCTTTTAAGGGACGCGGAATGGAATTCGAAGAAGTCCGCCCGTACCAGTACGGCGACGACGTTCGTTCCATTGATTGGAACGTGAGTGCGCGCACCGGCTTTCCGCACGTCAAACTGTTCCGCGAAGAGCGAGAGCTCACCGTCATGCTGGCGGTTGATCTGAGTGGTTCGCTTTCATTTGGAACGCATGCCCAACTCAAGCGCGAGTTGGCGGCGGAAATTGCTGCCACGATCGCCTTCAGTGCAATTCGATCCAATGATCGGGTGGGGCTTGTGTGCTTCACGGACCGTGTGGAGCGCGTTGTTCCGCCGCGCAAGGGTTCGCGTCATGTATTGCGGATCGTGCGTGATCTCTTGGGATTTGAACCAAGTAGCCGGGGCACGGACATCGGCGGTGCCATTGCTGAGGCCACTCGCATGTTGAGTCGGCGCTCGGTGCTCTTTGTAGTGAGCGATTGGCGTTCCAATACTGTCTCGGCGAAGGGCGGCGAGCCATGGGAAGACGCACTGCGCATCGCGCGCATGAAGCATGATGTGATTCCGGTTCTGATTCGCGATCGCCGTGAACATGCGATGCCGGCACTTGGCCTCGCTGAATTCATGGACGAAGAAACTGGCGAATGCATTGTGGTGGACCTTGGATCCAAGGCAGTGCGCAATCGATTTGCGCAACTGGCTGCGGCGGAGGGATCACTGCTTGATGAAACGCTTCGCAAGCTGCGCTCGGAGGCAATCCGCGTGGAGACGGGTGGGGACTTTGTTGCACCACTCACTACGTTCTTCCGCCGCCGCGAGGCACGGAGGGCCCGATGAACAAGTCGCGTGCGATCGTGGTCAGCATGGTGCTCGGCTGGAGCGCAGCGGCGTTCGGCTTGAGCGGAGCGGCGTTCGGCTTGAGCGGAGCGGCGTTCGCCTCGAGCGGAGCGACGTTCGCCTACAGCGGAGCGGCGTTCGCCTTCAGCGGAGCGGCGTTCGGCTACAGCGGAGCGGCATTCGCCTCGAGCGAAGCAGCGTTCGCCCAAGATCCGGCTGTTGCTCCACGTGCGACCGGCCGCGCTACGGAGCGGGCACCCGCGCAATCGCGTGTGCGGCAGGAAGTCAAAGAGGGCCAACTCAGCGTGGTGCGAACAGTTGATGCGCAACAGTGGCAAACAGGCGCACCCATCACCATGCAGATCTCTGTCATTGCGCCGGACGGAATGTCGCTGCAACTGCCGGAGATTGGCAGCACGTTCGGGCCATTTGATGTGCGACCGTCGCGCAGCAAACCAGCAAGTGCGGGCAAAGCAGGCATTGTTGTAGAACTGGTGGCATGGGAGGCGGGCCCACTTGAGATTCCTGCGATCACCGTTTCGATGACCAGTGCTGACGGAACAAAGACCACCGCAACGGTTCCAGCAGTAAGCGTCACACTGACATCACTCATTGGCAGCGAGCTTCCGCTGACTGAACTTGCATCGGAGATCCGCGGCCCCGTGGATATTGACACGCGCGCGTGGTGGTGGTGGGCGATTGCTGCCGGCGCAACCGTGGCGGCGGGGGCGTTCGTGTGGTGGCTCATGCGCCGCCCAACGCAGCAGCCCGTGGTAGTTCCGGTGGCGCCGGGCGAATGGGCGCGACGCGAGTTTGACCTCTTGGAATCGCAACGGCTTCCCGAGCGCGGCGATGTGGAAGGATTCTTTGTGCGGCTCTCGGATGTGGTTCGCACCTACGTGGAGCGGCGCTATCAGATTGCGGCGCCCGATCAGACCACGCAGGAATTCTTGAGCCAAGCGGCGCACCATCCTGATCTTGCTGGTGACAATGAACGAACACTCGGCGCATTCTTACGCAGCGCGGATATGGTGAAATTTGCCGCCGCGCGCCCCGCATCCGACACCTGCGCACACGCGCTCACTGCCATGCGCGGATTTGTAGAGCGAACCGCCCCGCCCACAAGCGAGGTGGAGCCATGAACGGATTTCATGAGGGCAGCGTGTGGTGGCTTCTCTTGCTGTTGGCGGTACCGCTCGCGTGGATTGCTGTTGCGCGTCCACGTTGGCGTGCAACCATCGGCTTCCCTTCAGTAGCGCCGTTACGCGCAGCGGGAGCAACCTTTGTTTCGCGCACGTGGTGGTTGCCATTGGCGCTACGGATGGCAGCACTGGCAACGCTGGCGGTTTGCATGGCTCGACCCATCAAGGCCAACGAGCAGACGCGTGTGTACGTTGAAGGCGTAGCCATTGAGATAGTGGTGGATCGATCAAGCTCCATGCTGGCGATGGACTTCCAGAAGGATGGCCAACGCGCGGACCGATTGACGGCACTGAAAGAAGTGGCGGGGAAGTTCATCCTTGGCGGCGGTGGACTTGATGGTCGCCCCGGCGACCTGATTGGACTTATTGCGTTCGCCCGCTATGCGGACAGCCTGTGCCCGCTGACACTTGATCATGATTATTTGGTGCAGGTGCTTGATGATGTTGCCGTGGCTGGCAATCGTGGCGAAGACGGCACCGCCATCGGCGAAGCGGTCGCGCTGGCTGCAGAGCGTCTCCGCGATGCCACCGAGCGCGGCGGCGACCTTCCCAAGCCGAAGAGCAAGGTGATCATCTTGCTGACCGACGGTGAAAACAACGCCGGCGATATTGCCCCGACCACTGCTGCTGAAATTTGTAAGACCTACGGAATCACCCTCTACACCGTTGGCATGGGCACTATCGGCGAGGCGCCCTACCCCATGCAAACGCCGTTCGGTGGCACTCGACTGGTACCAGTGCCGGTGAACATCGATGAGAAACTCTTGAGAGAGATGGCATCACTCACGGGCGGCCAATACTTCCGTGCGACGGATTCCAACAGCTTGGAGTCGATTTACGAAACCATCAATCGACTTGAAAAGACCACCACGGAACAACGCCGCTACTTGCAGTATCGCGACCTGGCTGTTGAAGGTTCTGACATTGCTGGAGTACGCATCGCGCCGTTGCTGTTGATTGCCTTCTTCTTGATCGCGGCGGAACTACTCCTTGCGCAGACCCGGTGGAGGATGTTGCCATGAATCCCATGGACTTCACATTCGCCAATCCAGCCGCGCTCAATTGGGCGTGGGCGGTGTTGGCTCTGCTGGCTTTGGTGTTGATCAGAACTCGTGGTCGTGCGCGCGCGATGGCTGCGTTCGCCGATGCACCGCTCCTGCGGACCATCGCTCCCCGTGCGAATTCGGCGCGCCCGTTTGTGCGTGCGCTGCTCACGGTGGCGGCATTGGCCGTGCTGGTTCCGGCGCTGATGGATCCACGGTGGGGTGCGCAAGTAGAAGAGGTGAAGCGACGCGGCGCTGACGTCTTCTTTGTGATGGATGTGAGCCGCTCCATGACCGCGCAAGATGCAACGCCTGATCGACTGTCCCGCGCCCGCCAGTTTGTGGAGGAAACCGTTGAGTCGTTGGGCGGGGATCGCATCGGTCTCATTGAGTTTGCGGGCACTGCTGCCATGCGCGTTCCGCTGACACTGAATTACGGCGCGTTCCGCACCACGCTGGCGGAACTGGTGCCGCTCTCGGGTGCGCGCGGTGGCACCGCATTGGCAAATGCCATCGCCCTGGCGGCCGCAAGTTTCCCGCCGGCATCGGCAGGCAGCCGTGCCATCATCATCATCTCTGACGGCGAAGACCTGGACGACGGCGATGCTGATCCGGTGGCCACTGCCAAGGAAGTGTTGGAGAAGGATGGTGTCCACGTCTATGCGATTGGCATTGGTGACTCGCGTGAAGGCGCGCGCATTCCGGAGTCGCGTGGCAAGGATGGGGTGCGGTACTTGGTGTTCGATGGCCAAGAAGTCTGGACCAAGTTGGACGAACGCGTCCTGCGCGAAACGGCCCTTGCCGGCGGTGGCGCGTTCATCCCAGCCGGGACTGGTCGCGTTGACATGGCGCGTGCCTATGCGCAAACAGTCGGCGCACTGGAGCGCAAGGAGTTTGAAGACGCAACCGTGACGCGGCGCACTCCGCGCTTTCAATGGTTTGCTGGCCTGGCGTTTATCGTTCTCTTGGTTGGCAGCATGATTCCTGCGCGCCGCGCACCGAAAGCGGAGGGAATTCCGCAATGAATCGAAACATGTCCATCGCACTTCTGCTCGCTGCAAGCATCACCGTTCCGGTGGGCGCTCAAGCGAATTCCGCGCAGCGTCCACCAAGCGGGCCGGTTGCCGCCACGTCTCCTGCACGGTCGGCTGCGCCACCGGCAGTGAAAGACAACATGCCCAAGGATGCGCGCAAGGACGTGCGCAATGAGGCGCCACCGGATGTGCCAACGCGCGCGCAAGGGGCCGCGGCGGAGCGTGCACCCGAGCGTGCCGCAGAACCGGTCGACTTTCGCAGCGCGGCTCGCGCTGGCGAGGTAGCGCTTCAGAGCGGTGACTTTGCGGGCGCCGCCGCTTCCTATGAAGCCGCACTTGCAGCACGACCGGATGCCGCCGACGCGGCCTACAACTTGGGTGTTGCTCTGTACAAGGCGGGCAAGTTCCAGGATGCAGCAAAGGCCTTCGCACGCGCGAGTACTTCAGCATCGAACGGCGAACGTACGGACGCTGCATTGAGCGCCTCAAGCCTGTACAACCGCGCTGCCAGTTTCTACAGCGCCACCCGAACACAGGCAGAAGCGGCGCAACGCATGCTGGAAACGCAACGCGCTGCAGCGGATACTGAGCCCAAGGAAGGCCAAGAGGCGGCGATCGATCCGGAAGCCCTGAAGCAAGCAATTGCGGACGCCAACAAGAGTCTTGGTGGCTTTAAGGACGCGGCCTATGCGGACCCCAACGATCAAGAGTCACGCGCCAATGCTGAGCAAAGCCTGCGCCTCGTTCGTGCCTTGGAGGAACTGAAGAAGCAACAGGACGAGAAGCAGAAGCAGGACGAGAAACAAGATCAAGGCGATAAGCAAGATCAAGACGACAAGAAGGATCAGAGCGATAAGCAAGATCAGGGCGACAAGAAGGATCAGGACGACAAGAAAGATCAGGGCGACAAGAAGGATCAGAGCGACAAGCAAGATCAAGGCGACAAGAAGGATCAGGACGACAAGAAAGACAAGGGCGACCAGGACAAGAAGGGCAAGGACAAAGAGGACAAGCAAGATCCAAAGGAACAGCCAAACAAGGACGGGAAGTCCCCGGATGAGCAACAGCCTCCTGAGCAGCCACAGCCCGGCGAGCCCGGACAGGCAAAGGATGGTCAAATGACCAAGGATCAGGCCGATCGCCTCCTGCAGTCGGTCCGCGATCGCGAACGTGAACGGCGCGCTGCGCAAGAACGCAAAGTGCAAGCCGAGGCCGCGCGCGGCCGCAAGCCGATCAAGGACTGGTGACCAATCACATGCGTGCCACGATCATTGCCATCTTCCTGTGCCTCTCCCTGCTGCGAACCGTAGCGGCGGGTGATGCGCAGTTCCGCATGCCGGAGGGGAACGCGTATGAAGGCTCCCCCTTTCTGGTGACCATTGAAGTCACCGACGCAAGCGATGTGAAGCCGCCGGTCGCTCCGGAGATCCCGGGTGCGACGGTGCGTGTCGTTGAACGCGGCCGGCAATCGATGACCGAGCTTCGTGGTGGACGGGTGCGCAATTCAACCTCCGTGACCTACGCAGTCGAGATCACGCCAGAGCGGGTCGGCAGCATCCAAATTCCTGCACTCACGGTGCTCGTTGACGGCAAGGAACTGCGCAGCAAGCCGCAACGCGTGGAAGTAATGAAGAGCGAAGCTGGCAACCTGTTGTCTGCCGAGGTCATTGGCCTACCAGCACAGGGCTATGTTGGCCAACCGCTCGATTTGATCCTTCGAATCAGCGTCCGTGCTTTCAAAGATCCGTCCTATGGACAATTGAACGAGTCACAGATGTGGCAACTTGTTGACTTACAGGGCAGCGAATGGGGGGAGTTTCAGCAGCAGGTCGCCGAGCTGCGACAACGCAATGCCGCGCCGCGCGCCCAGCAGGAAGTGCGCAACGGTGGGACCTACTTCAATTATGAGTTGACGCGCCGGACATGGCCGCCAAAGACCGGGACACCAGATATCGGCGCGGTTCGAATCCGGATGACGTATCCGATTGCACTTCGCGAAGTGCAGAACCTGTTCCTCGACCGTCAACTCACTATCAGCGAGTCGCGACCACTCTCCGTCACTGCAAAGATGTCCGGCATCACCATTCTTCCGCTGCCGGAACTTGACCGCCCCGCTTCGTTTAGTGGCGCGGTCGGAGCGTTTGCTATTGCCGTTACTGCCAAGCCAACTACGGTTGCTGTGGGTGAACCGGTGACGCTGACGCTGGCCATCACGGACATTCGCGGCGGTGCAAACTTGGAAACGCTGCAGCCCCCTGCCCTTGCAGCCGACGTGCAACTGGCCAAGGAATTCCGAATTCCCAACGAACCGCTCTCCGGCATTGTCAGCGGCAACACCAAACGCTTTACCGTCACGGTTCGACCGCTCCGCGCTGGGACCGCCGCGATTCCACCTATTGAATACAGCACATTTGACCCGCAGAATCGCGCCTATGCGGTGAGTCGAAGTCAGCCGATTCCCATCACCGTTACCCCGGCAAATGAGATGGATCTGTCCAAGATCGTCACCGGCGGTGCGAGTACGACCACCGACGCAGCGACGCCCGGAACGCAATTGACAGAAGTTCAAGGCGGTTTGGTGGCCAACCGCCCGGTGACTGACGCGCTTCTTGCCGACGAACGATTGCACACCGGTCCGATCGAACTGGCAGGACTGGTCTTGCCGCCGGTTGGAGCCGCAGCAGCACTTGCCTTTCGAATGCATCGCGCCCGGCACGCGCGTGACGGGGGTCTTGCTCGTCGCAGTCGTGCGCGCCGAACCGCGGATACACGACTGCGTGCCGCGACCGACGCCACGGGACTCGCCGGTGCGATCACTGGATTTGTGGAGGACATGACCGGTCGTGCCGCCGGAACACTCACGCGCGGTGATTTGGAGCGCGTCCTCGCCACCGCTGGTGTTGATCACGAACTTCGAAACCGTATCGCTGAGTTCCTTGGTCACTGCGACCGTGCCCGGTATGCAGGGGCTTCCACGCCAGCCGAACTGGCGGCCGAAGCGCAGCGTGCCATCGATGCACTTGATGCTGCGCGCCTCCGCGCAACCAACGGGGGTACCCGATGAACTGGTTCATGAAACTCTGCATGGCGCTGTGCGTAGTGACGGCTGCCATTTGCGCAACCGAAGCCTCCGCTACTGACGTCGACCGGACAACCGGTGCCGCAAGCCGCGCGCAAACGGCGTACGAGCGCGGCATACAACTTCGCCGCACTGACGCAGCGGCGAGCCTGGATGCGTTCCGCGAAAGCGCTCAGTTGTGGGAGCGAATCCGTACCGCCGGCGCCGAGAACGGACCACTTGAATTCAACCTCGGCAATGCCTACATGGAGTCGGGTGACATCGGTCGCGCGATCGCCGCGTACGTGCGCGCCGAGCGATTCATGCCGGGCGACTCCGACTTGGAACACAACCTGTCGCGCGCGCGTGCGGGAGTCAAGAGTTCCTTTGAACGAACCGGCGGCACGCTCCTGGTGGATTCCGTGGCACGCTGGTGGCACTTGGTGCCGCGATCAGTCCGAATGCTCCTTGGCTGGCTGTGCTGGCTTGGTTTCTGGGGAACACTGGCCGCATGGTTCATCCGACCGGCCACCCCGCGCGGTGGCGTGGGTGCGGCACCCGGCGCCGCCTGGCGCGTGGCGATCATCACGCTTCTGTGCGGGGCAACACTCTTTGGCGGCAGCGTGATTGCTGATGAGTACCTCCACACCAGCCGCCCGCGCGCGGTGCTGGTGGACAACGGCGTCACGCTCCGCAAAGGTAACGGCGATGGATTCGAACCCGCGTTCGTGGAAACGCTTGGACCCGGCGTCGAGAGCACCGTGATTGAGACTCGCCCGGGTTGGCTGCGCATCGAACTGCCGGATGGTCGTTCCGGATGGATTCGTGAGTCGCAGGCCGCGCAGTTGTAGAGCGGCGGGGCGGTCGATGGACTCGACGTCATCGGCGTGATCGGACAACACGTTCGAAGTAAAAACAAAAGCAAGCTCGCCCCGCGATGATGCGGGGCGAGCGAAGCGGAGAGGGTGGGATTCGAACCCACGAGCAGGCAAGCCCGCTGCTAGTTTTCGAGACTAGTCCCTTCAACCGCTCAGGCACCTCTCCGGGTGGAACGGGACAAAGACAGTATGCGCGGGATCTGGGCCTCGGTCAATTCCGATGCCCTGCATTCCCGGTGCAAAGTCAGCGACGAGGCGGAGCCTCAAGACCGCTGGCTTCCCAATCAATGGTGATCTTCTCTTGCACAATCTCGTCGATGACGACTTCGAAGTCGGTCCGACCATTGCGCTCAACGAGCGGACGGGCTCCGTCAACGAGTTCGCCGAGGCGACGCTGGATCAGGGCGGTCAGCTTGAAACGGCCGCCGAGCTTTTGGACGATTTCATCGCTCTTCAATGCGTCAATCACGAGCAGGCTCCGATAGGAAAGACCGAATGTGCATGGAACGTTCACGAAGGGCACCGCCCAATCGCGAGCCGAGCAGTATAGCCCTGCCCCGCGCAGCCGCAAAGAGCCGAGAATATGCGCACCCCTGCCCCGGTACCCTCCTCCGGTGCCTCCAAGTGGAAATCAGCGATTCCCGGCCGTCCTGCACGTCAAGCGCGGCGAAGATTTCGACCGTGCCTATGCGCAGCGGCGCCGCCAGGACTGCGGCGGGATCATTGTCTACGCAGCGCGCAATGAGCTGCCGATCACGCGCATCGGACTGAGCGTCTCCCGCAAGGTTGGGAATGCCGTGGCTCGGAACCGATTGAAGCGACTGTTGCGCGAGGCGTTCCGCGCGGTGCAACACGATTTGCCAACCGGCCTTGATCTGGTAGTGGTGGCGCGACGACATGGCGAGTGGGATGCTGAACGGTATCGAAACGCGTTGCATCAATCAGCGCGTGCACTGCATGCGTTGATTCACGGCACCGGGTCGTGACCACATCCGCCCCAGGGGTTGCATCGCGCAATGCGGCACGCTGCAAGCCATGATCCACGTAACGCGCCGTAGCGCTCAATTGCTTCCACTCCGTAGACCGAACACGACGGCTGAAATCGGCACCATCCACGCGTGAGCCATGCAATGCGGCGCTGATAGAAATGAATACCGCCAATGCATGCGCGTGCCGGCAAGCCAACGCTCGGCAGCTGCACATTGCCCGGCACAGCTTGCGCAGCACCATCATCGGTGTGTGCCCCGCCACGTTTCGCCCGCGTAGCGCCAAGCTCGGCCTGACTCGGCTCAGGCATGTTGCACCGGATTACCTGTCCGACCAACGCCGGCAATTTCAACTTCAACAACGTCGCCCGCCTGTAAGAACACCTGCGGCGAACGTCCAAACCCCACCCCGGACGGCGTTCCGGTGAGGATCACCGTGCCAGCCAGCAGCGTGGTGCCACGCGAAAGTTCCGAAATAATGCGCGCCACGGAATGGATCATCAAAGAGGTCGACGAATCCTGCATGACCACGCCGTTCAGGCGCGTCACGATCCGCAGCGCCTGCGGATCCGGTACTGCAGATGCGGGGGTAACCGCGCTCATCGGGCAGAAAGTGTCGAATCCCTTGCCACGACAGAACTGACCGCCACCACCCTCACGCTGCCACCAACGCGCGGTGACATCGTTCGCGGCGGCGTATCCACCAATCACGGTGAACGCCTCCGACTCTGAAACATCCTTGCACGTGCGACCAATGATGATGGCCAGCTCGCCTTCAAAGTCGACCTGCGGTCCGTGCTCATCGCAAATAGCCGGGATGACGATCGCATCACCATCGGCACAGGCAGACGCGGGGTTCTTCATGAACATCACCAACGCATCTGGAGCCTTGCCGCCCATTTCAGCGACGTGGTCGGTGTAGTTTTTTCCGATGGCGAGAATGGCTGGAGGAGGCGTGCGCATGGCACGAAGGCTACCGGACACCCCACCATGCAATCAGCGCTTGCGGTCCATGGAGCCTTCCTTACGCTCCTTGTCCTCTGCAGCGCGCTTGCTCTCCCGCTCGGCTTGACGCGCGCGGTAGGCCTCCATGTTGGGCGGCTCCGGGAACAGATTTTCTGCTTTCGCCCCACCTGAACCGAGCGGGCTTGCTGCCAAGTCTGCCTCAATCCGCGCACGCGCCGAGTCATAGACCATGGCGCGTTGATCTTCCGGCAATCGGTTGTACACCGTGAGCCGATCAACCAGCGGGATCGACTGATCTTGCATGATGCTCACCAACACATCTTCTACGCTGCGCTCCAGCGAACCAATCAGATCTGCAAGTCGCGCGTCGCCCATCTTGGTGCGGAAGTCGGTGAATCGGTTGGTACGGAAATACTCAGTGAGATCGCGTGCGTACACCAGCGCCTCGTCCAACACCTTCTTCTTGCCAACCAAATATCCTTCCAAGAAGCCACGCCGCAGGATGGCGGAGAGATCGGTGCGCGCAATATCAGGGACCATTTCGTACTCACCGAAGGTGGCATTGCGCACAAATACATCGACCGGCGCCACGTACTTATTGTTGGGAATGAGTCCGCCCCGACCGCACAACTTGTCCAATTCATCAAGCAGCTTCTGGGCTTCCTCAACCTCGCCAGCGTGGTAAAGCTCGCGCACTGCCTGCGCCATGAAGTTCTCATAGAAGTCAACGAACGTATCCGGTCCGCCACCGCGTGCCTTGTAATGCTTGCTATACAGCTCGCGGAAATAGCGATCAATGGCCTTAATCCACCGAATGTCATAGAGACGCGTTGGATTGTCGGTTGAGAACGGATCGACGCGCATCAGACCCGAGTGCGCCAGCGCTTGCATCGCCTGAATAGTGGTGCGATCGTCGTTGAGAATCCGGTAGATGTCCTCGTCGTTGTTGTAACGCTCCGCACCAATTTCCGCGCCCATCTTGGACCAATAGAACGCGTGTGACTGCGGATGCCGCCAGTCGAAGGGGCCAAATTCCCGCGTGTAGCGAGCCATGCGCGCTGGCTCCATGTTGTAGTCATCAATCAGTACACGCTTGCGGAGGAACGTCACCAAGTCATCAATCGCCTTGGCGTTCGCAGGGTCTGAGAAGACATCATCCATGGCGGCGTACACCGCGTCGCGGCGACGGAATTGATCCTGCAGATTGAAGAGCTTGGCGTAACCCGCGCCGGTGCGAACCGAATGCCACCGTCCGTGCATGAACAGGAAATCACGGTCGAGCTTGACCTTGTACTTGGGGTCGAACGCCTGCATCTTTGCCTCAAGAGCGGCAAGCATGGTGGCTACCCCTGGGTCACGCGCAACCACTTCTTCATAGGTGTCCGGGGCATCGGCAATCGCCTGCAGCCATGCGGCACGGGCTGTCGATCCTGCCGGTGGTTCGCCAAGAAGCAGGTGCCACTCCTTAGCCAGTTCGCGCTTGTAATACAGATGCGCGTCGTCACTGAGTCCGTCGACCTTGTGCGCAAACCACCAGCCGAGTTCCTTGTAGAGGATCAGGTCATTCGGGTTGTAACGAATGCCCTTGTTGCGAACCAGCCCAAGGCCTTCGTTGACGAGCCGCCAACGCTCCTCGGGAGTACTGGTCATCACCGAGAGGTTGTAAGCCAAGTTGTGACCATGGAACGCCCACACTTCGCCAAAGCGCGGCTGCAATTTGGTGATCAGATCAGCCAAGCGACGCGCGTCGTAGATCTGCGAAAGTTCCCGCATTTGCTGCAGGCGAATCCACAGATAATCGACCACCAGTCCGCGCAACGCCCCCACTGCCGCACCGATGGCAACAATGGGTGGGGCGCCCTCCACTGACACGTTCGTATATCGCAACTTGCCGTCGTCGCTTGCTGCAACGATGCGCGGCAGCAACGTGCCCGCAACAAACAGCGCCGCCACGGCAACCAGCACCGAAAGGATCTGGATCGTTCGATCACGCATCGGTCAGCCTTGGCCGCTGTAGACGGCAATCTCCTTCCGACGAATCCCCAGCCAACCGATCAGGAGCACTCCACCGGTCCAACCAAGGCCGATACCGACAACGGTGTCAAACAGCGTGGACCACGTGATGGCGCGCCCTTGCGCCAGCGAATCGCTGGGACTGCGCGCCGCGAAGCCGCGCAACAGGAATTCAACGGTTCGGGCGATCGCCAAGACCACCACCTGAAACGCCCAAATGATGATGCCGCTCTTCTCGTCCGGGTAGTAGTACTTAATGGAGCTTGCCAAGAACGGAGTCAAAGTGGCCATGGAGAACACTCCGAACGTCAGCAGTACCGCAATCGGGAAACTCAGCAGCGAACCAGCCGCCACTGCGAGCGCTGCCAAGAACGCCAGTTTGCATCCATCAACAATGATTGCGGAAACTAGGTTTCCAGCGAACGTGGACTCGTTGGCCATCACTTCCAATGAATCCTCTTGCACAAAGATGGTCACTGGGGAAGCGACTGGCTCCTTCTTCTCTTCATCCCATCCAGCCGAGAAGATACGAACCTTGAGATCGCCCTGCTCATCAACAAACTTTGGGTCGATATCAAGGGTGTATGCCTCGCCGGGCGTCCATTCGCGCAATTCCCACATGCCCGCGCCGTCACCGGTGGTGTACTGGAACATGGCCGGGAACTTCTGATGTTCATCATCGCCACCGCCGTGCAGCTTGTAGCGCAGCGAAATTCCACGCTTCTGCGCAGCGATGCCTGCAAGACCATGGAACACGTACTCATGACTTTCACCAGGCGCGATGCGCCGTTGTTGATCAAGGAACTCGCGCTGCTTGGTAGCCGCAATACTGCGGCGCGTTTGCGCATCGTCAGCCGTGCCGTTGGCAATGTCAGCCTTGAGTACTGAGTCACCTTCAATGGTCTGATCAATGATCTCGCGAAGCCGTTCCGGCGGAAGCGTTTCAAACTCAGGTCGAAATCCAACGCGCCCCACTAAGACGGTATCGCGCACGTCGCGGGCATCACGCTCATCGGTTGGCTTTTGCGACGCAAGGTACGAGGTACCCGCAGCCAACAGAAGTCCGCCACCGATCACCAACGAAAGCCCAAGCGTTAACGTGCCAATCCATTTACCAAGCAGCCAGCCGCCGTGGGAGATCGGCTTCGTCACCACGGACCACACCTGCCGGTCGCGAATTTCAAACGCGGTGCTGGCGCAGCCAAACACAATCACAAAGAGCGCCGCCATGGTGTAGGAAGCGGTATGGCCCCAGTCAAGGAATCCAGGAATAGCCTGCAAGAGCGCCTCGCCCCGCTCGCGCGAGAGCGCAAGGAATGGAACGATCATGGCGATCGGCAAGGCGAATCCCGGGAGCGCCAGTGTGCGGACTCCCTCAAGAGCGGTGTTGGACGCCACTGCAATCGAGCCGGAACGAAAGCCCAACAAGGCACGCGCGCCATTCCACAGGAACGCAAAGAGCAGTAGCGAAAGCGCAGAACTGATCAGCCACTGTGTGCCGATCGGCCAATCCATCCACCAACAGAACGCAGCACCAGCCCCCACGGCGCCGCCTACTTCCAAGGCCGGAAGTAGGAGCCCGATCCACACCACCGCAAGTGCACCAATGCCCATGACCATCACTAGAGCAATCACTCGCGCGGGCGATCGCACCAATACATAGGGCATCCACAGTGGAACTTGGTCCCCCAGGAGCCGCCATGAAAGTTCTTGCTTGACATCGGCGGGCATCACGCCTGCGTCATCAAAGAGATCAACAGCACGACCAACCACGCGCGCGCCGCCGTACTCACGATCACCAACCGTCACCGTGCCGCGTTGCATGAGCTGCATGGCTGCGGGATCACGATCCTTCGCAGAGCACTTGTCCAACGACTTCAGGATCCCGGCCCGCTGCGTCTGCAGCGAGAACGCCGTGTTCAGGAGCGGCCACGCCACCAGCCCAAGCGCGACGAGGATTGCCAGTGTTGCCAGAATGCGCGCCGCACGTGTTTCCATGCGCTCGCCGAGCCACCGATGGAGCCGCGCCACGAGTCCGGTCACGGATTGCCGCCCCCACCGAGAAGATCATCAATGACTGATCGGTCAACATCCTTTGGCGGTTCTGGAGCCTTGGTCGGCTTGGAAGGACTGACGGCGGGTTCAGTCTTGCCAACCGGAGCGCTGGGCTCTCCCGTCACCAATTCCGTGAGCACCGCCGCATCAGCCACCGGCACAACCGGCGCGGCGGTCACAGCGGCGGCGGACGGCTTGGCGGCTTGCGACATCGCTTCAAGCTCAGCGATCAATCCACCGCCCTCATTCTCCTCACCACGAAGGAACGCCGCGGTGGGTCCGCCTGCGCCTGCACCACTCGTCGAAGCACGATCATTGCGCGCGCGTTCAACAATCTGCAGGAAGAGATCCTCAAGCCGCTGGCGAGGCGCAGCAACACGCTCTACTTCCACGTGCGCGGTCTCGCGAATGATCCGTTCAATGGTGGTGATGGTGGCCGCGTCCAATCGCGATGTAGTGATGACGGTCCGGCCGGAATCTTCCAGCAACTCGTCAACCGTTCCCTCGCTGCGAATCTTGCCGCCGTAGAGAATCACCATGCGATCACAGACATCCTGGACATCATCAAGCTGATGACTCGAAAGGAGAATGGTCTTGCCGCGTCGACCAAGGTCAAGCAGCAGGTCTTTCACTTGGCGTGAACCAAGCGGATCAAGGCCAGATGTTGGTTCGTCAAGAATCAAGAGATCCGGATCATTGATGAGCGCTTGCGCAATACCCAACCGGCGTGCCATGCCCTTGGAGAACTCGCCGACCGGGCGATTGGCAGCATGAGTCATGCCCACCATCTCCAATAGTTCATCAATACGACTGCGACGAATGGCACGTGGCAATCCGAAGAGTTTGCCGTAAAAGTCCAGCGTTTCAACCGGTGTCAAGAACCGGTACATGTAACTCTCTTCCGGCAGGTACCCAATGCGCCGCTTCACGGCAACATCGGTGGGATCCTTGCCGAACACGGTGAGATTTCCCTTGCTGCGATGCAACAAACCGAGAATCATCTTGATGGTGGTGCTCTTGCCGCTGCCGTTTGGACCAAGCAATCCAAAGATCTCGTCGCGGCGGATCTCAAAGGAAATCCCGTCCACGGCCACTGCCTTTTGGCGCAGCCAGAAATCACTGAAGACCTTGGTCAGGCCCACTGCTTCCACCACTATGTCATTGTTCACAGCCGTTGCCATGCGAGCCACTCCTTGCCGACATCAGTCGCGGCCAAAGCCCTTCTGGGCATTGCGATCGAGGCGACGTCCGGGTTCATCAATGGTGATCTGCCGGCTTCCGAGTTGGAAATTCACAGCATTACCTCCCATTGCTTCCATCTTGCGGCGCTGCACTTCGCTCTGCCGACGCGCCTGCATGACTTCATTGGAACTTTCAATATTGATGCGCACTGGCCCACCAGCGTCCGGCGCCGCCAACATTTCCGCTGTCGGCGAAGAAAGCACTTGCCGCACTGCGTCCAACCACAACTTGCGAACGAGTTGCTGCGGATTCTCACGGAAACTTGGGGCGAGCCCATTGAGCCGGCCAACCTCTTTGCCCAGCGTGGCGCGGACCGATGCTCGGTACGCCTGCGCACGGGCAATGATCGCCGACGTTTGGCCAACATTTGTTGCTCCCTCAAGGCGCGTCCCCAGCTCTTGCATCACCGCATCAGCGGCAGTGAGATCGCCACGAGTGAGTTCTGTTTCATACCGCTGCACCAAGTCCAAGATCTGTGCGTAATCGGCTCCCGCCATACCAACCAGCGTTCCGTTTGCTTCTTGCTGCGCCTGCTCCAGCGCCAACTTGCCGTTTTCGCGGGCTTCTTGCACTCGACTGAACGTGTTGCGGATCGCCAGCGGCGCAATCTTCTCTGGAATGGTCACCACGCCAAGCTTGACGCCCGACTTCATGGAATCAAGCGTCGCCTGTGCGCGCTGACGGAGTGCTTGCTCCGGCCCGTCACGATTCTCTAGCAACTCCTGCAAGGTGAACTGCGCAGCCGTCTGCACCATTCCACGCGCAAGTGCGTGCCGCACAATCTCTCGCAACGAGTCGGGCTGAAACTGATCGAGCGTACGAACCGCATCCTCCACCGTGTACTCAGCAGCAATGCGGACGTGGGCAAGGTCACCGTCCGCCGTGATGAGCGAACCATCGAGACCAGGACGAATCGGGTCGTCGGGAGTGGTGGCCGAAGCCGCTTGATCAACCGTGGTCATGCCCTGCTTGAAACGCGGCCAGAACTCGCCATTGAGTTCCACCGCATCCTTCTGTGGCAGCAACACAATCTCTCCCACTGGATACGGCCAGAACGGCTGCAAACCAGGGGAAACTTGTTCATCACCAGGCGCGCCGACAATCCGACCAAAGAACGTCTTCACGCCCGTCTGCCCTTCCTGCACCGTCTGGAATCCACTAAAGAGGAACACCACCACCAATGCCAAGATGGCCACCTGCAACACTCGGTAACTGAGGCGTAGCGCCTCGCCGAGCGATTGGTTTGCGGGATCCATCGCCTGCCGCATGGCAGCCTCGGCTCCGGTGCCGGATGAAACGGTGTATTGCGCGCTTGCTCCACGGCGTGGCGCTTCGTCGGCGGGCGGTGTGGCGTTGAGTTGCGGGTTCAAGTCCGTCATCAGCGTGGGTCCTTACTCAGCGTGCAAGCACTCGGCGTGGCACTCATTACTTGGTCTTTGCGGCATTGCCCGGCTGCGGGATGCCCTGCGCATTCACCGGCGCGTCAAGATTGATGAGGTGAAACGGAGCGCGCGTGGTGTCGGTGATGTAGGTGGTGCTGGAGCTCAGCGAGGCCTTCAGCGTGTCAAGCCACGTCAAGAAGATCGCCAGTTCTGCTTCGCCCTTCATCTCTTGGTAGTAACGCGTGGCTTCTTCATTGCCCTTGCCTTCAATGCGTGCGGCCCATTGATCGGTGAAGTTCATGATGATGTCAGCCTGACTCTTGGCCTGACTCTTGATGGCCTCGGCGGCGCTGGCGCCCTTGGCCTCCTCAAGATTTGCCAATGTTTCCTGCACCGCAGCCATGCGGCGTAGCACTGCAACGGTCGTCTTGTTTGGGAGTACCACCTGCGAAATGCCCACGCTGACTGGCATGGTGCCAGCCAGGCGGGTCTTCTGCAGGTCACCAAGAATGGCGGTCTCGGCGTCGGCAAGTTTGCCACCCTGACCAACGAGGTCGCCGAATGCGTATCCACCGATCGCCCGAAGCGATCCCTGAAGTTGCATCTCCAGCGCGCTGGAAGCACCCTCAACCGATGCGTAACTGGTGAAGAATCGCAACGCTTCTTCAGGCGTGGTGTCAATGCGCCAAGTCATGAAGGCCTGCACCAATACTTGCTGACCATCACGGGTGAGCACTGTTTCCAGCGGGCTCTCAATGAGTTGCTGCCGCGTATCAAGACGAGTGACCTGATCGATGAAGAACGGCGCCTTCATGTGCAAGCCCGGCTCGGTAATCACCCCCGCCGGCTTCCCGAAGCGCGTCACGATCGCGATTTCATGGAAGTTCACCGTGTAGGTGGTGTTGTAGAGCACAAGAACAAGCACGATGAGCGCGCCGACAACGATGCCGATGGTGCGATTCATGGGTTACTTACCTTCCCCAGTTGCCGGGGGCTTTTCTTTCTTCTCAAGATAATCAGCTAAGTTCAATCCGGACTCAGCCTGCTTCATAGTCACATCAATGTCGGTGCGGCCAGAAACCGACTCGCCCAAGACGTACTTCACGCGCACGCCCGCAAGCGCACGACCAAGCACCTGCATGGTGCGGAACTGCTTATAAAGTTCGGGTGCGGCATGGAACGAAGGAGCCTGCCCCAGCACTTCGGCAGAGTCACCGGCCGCGCCCATCACGATCGCCCAGCGTTTGGCACGCGCCTGCGAAATGACTCGCGCCGCGCCGCCCTTGCTCTCCACCACTAACCGCTCCACCACAGCGCGCTTCTCCATCGCTGCTGCGCTGTCAACACCACTCTCCTTCTCGGCGGAATCCAACGCGGCAATAGCAGCCACAATCCCGTCCGCTCGCTCTGGGCTTCCAGCAATGGACGCCATGGTGGCGCGCGCCATACGGTCCGCTTCTTCGCGCAACTTCCGGGCATTCTGCATGTCGATGGAAATCTCTTCAAACATGCCCGCGCCCTGTCCGGCAGGCGGACGCAACGTGGGTACCTGAATCGCCACTACTTCAACGCCCGCCTTGGCAGCGTCAAAGCTTGCTTGAATGCGTTCGCGCAACGAACGAATCAGCGAATCACCGCGCGGGCTGAGCACGGCGTCCATCGGTTGCGTAGAGAGATACCGAGTGACTTCACGCAGAGCGATATCACGCAGAATGCGCTCGCGCATGTCAGACGCCGTGCGCCGAACGCGCGTGTCGGAGGCGAACGCCAGCCACTCCAAGAGACCCTTGGGAGCGATGCGGTACGTCATCACGATGTCCGCGTCCACCAGCGCAAAGCGCTGGGAAACTGCAGCCGCCGATGCGTCGGGCTGCGCGTCACCATCGGATCGACCGCTCAGATCCTTCTGAACTTGCTCGGAGAGCAGCGGCGCCGCAACCATGTATGGATAGCGGTCGGGATCGCTGTTTGCTTCCTCGCTCCACACATTCACGGCGCCCACCTTGACTGGCTGCGCACCAAGCACCAGGTTGCGGAGCCGCGCCACGTCTTGCACCGATGCGGTCTCGATCGGCCACGGCCACTTGAACATCACCGTGCCTTCGTACACATCGCCGACGATGGCGCCACCGCGCAGGCGCACCGCCTGTTGGCCCGGAGGTACCACCACCACACACGAAAGCGCTATGAGCACCGTGGCTCCCAGCACCAAGAGCCACGCAGTGCTGCGCAGCATGAGCTGGTAACCCCAACTGGAGGTGATGTCGAAACCAAACTGGTAATTGACCGCCTCATTGATGGAGCGAACAATCGAGTCCGGCGCGGCAAACAGGCTGAGAATGCGTGAATCAAAGGGCGCGCGCGGGTTGTCGCCGATGCGACGCGGTCGATAGAGCGCCAGAATGAAGTTGAGAACGATCTCTCCAGCAAAGATCACTTGACCAATGCCAATGGCCAACACAACGGGCTCAAGCCACTTTGGTTTGCCGAATGAATTGGCCACCAAGCCAACCGCAATGGCGGAGAGCACCAACGCTGTCGCCACCATGAACCCCGCGCCACCGCGAAGATTCTGCCACGCGGGCTGCTTGGACATGCCCGCAACAAAGCGCGAGAAGATGAATGCAATCAACGCGAGCGATACACAGATCGCCAGCTGCCATCCAGTGGCGAAACCAACGGAGAACGGAGTGACGTCCACCATCGGCTGATCAGCGCCGGGTCGGAAGTCAAGACTGGAGATGTAGCGCGCCGCATTGACGCCGGTGAGCGCCAAGGCTCCAGCGGCCAGCAGACTGACGCCCGGGAGCAGAATTCGGTTCAGGCGCTCCAGACGCTTGGCGGCCACCATGGAATCGCCGGCGCGTTCCGATGCAAAGACGGTGGAATCCGCTCCCGCAGAGCGCAGTTCATCTGCCTCCATCGCCTCAATCGCGGCAAGCCGATGTTGGTGAAAGATGACAATCAGTACCGCCCACACCGCCACACCCACAAACGCAATGGTGCTGCCCTGCACGAAGGCAGTGCTACCCACCGCGCTACCCACCACAAAGAGGACGAGACCGATTGCCAGTTGCAAAATCAGTCCAAGACCGGCGATACGGGTGGCTTGTTGGTAGGCGTACTGGTCAGTTCGCATCGGAGTGAAATCCTGCGGGGAAACGGCGGCATTCCGGGCACACGCGTTGAACCGTCAGGGTACTGTATTCCTGTCACCACCGCCCTGTTCTGGTCCGATCAAATCAACCGATGAACTTCCTCGAACAGCTTTGGGCCATCGCCCGTAACACCGCCATTGAGTGCGTCCGCCAACCGGTGGCTTTGGCCGTCATGGTGGCGGGGACGCTTCTCATCATCCTCAGTATCCCATTCAGCGGCTTCACGCTGATGGACGACCAGCGGATGTTTGTGGACATCGCACTCTCCACCATCTTTGTGTGCGGCACGCTGCTTGCGGGATTCTTGGCAACCAACGCACTGAGCCGTGAGATTGACAATCGCACCGTCCTGACCGTGGTTTCCAAGCCCGTCAGCCGACCGGTGTTTGTGTGGGGGAAATTTCTAGGGGTGGCTGCAGCGCTCAGCGCATGCACGCTCTTTCTGTCGCTGGTGTTCATGCTGGTGGAAATGCACGGCACCATGCCCACCGCCACTACTGGCTACCACTATCCAGTGCTGACCATGGGCATCTTGGCGGTGGCTGCAACGTTCGCGGCTGCGATCTGGTGCAACTACTTCTACAGCTGGAGCTTTCCGGCAGCGATCCTGGGGTTCGGCATTCCGTTGCTGGCGATCGCCTATGTTCTGAGCCTGCTCTTTGCCAAGGATTGGACGCCAGTACTTCCGTCCAGCCAATTCAAGGGCAGCATTTGGGTTGCCATTGCCATGATGTGGCTGGGGCTATGTGTGCTGGCAAGCATTGCAGTTGCAGTCTCCACGCGCTTTGGACAAGTGGTGACCTTGGGCGTCACCTTCGGCGCGTTTGTCATTGGCTTGATGAGCGACTGGCTGATTGCCCGCCCCTTGCGCGACGTTGGCGGCATGCTTGATCGACTCGGGCAGGATGGATCAGCTGGCTCTGCGTTTGATGCAAACCATGCACAGTTGGCACTTCTGAAAGTGGCCTACGCCGTGACCCCGAATTTCCAAGTGTTCTGGCTATCCGATGCCATTCAGCAGAAGCGCGATATTCCCGTGACCTACCTCATTCCGTCCGTGGCATACGGAGCGGTGATGATTGTTGCCGTGATGTGCATTGCCGTGGCGCTCTTTCAGCGCCGCGAAGTTGGCTAAGACCGGCCCCGCCGCAGCGCCCGATCAGCCACCGCCGTTGTCGTTACTCTTCTTACGCAAGTCACCGAGTTGCTTGCGCCACTCCTTGAGTTGCTTCTGCACTTGTTCAATCTGGACCTTGCCCTCAACGCAGGGCTTGCAGCGCTTGTGCCAAGCGACCACCTTCTCCAAGATTTGGATCTGCACGGAGATCTGCTCGGCTTGACCACCGGCCCGTGGAATCTCCATGCGCTGCATCTGCAGGGAGAGATCCTTTTCACACTCCTCGTACAACTTCTTCCATGCGCCCGCCATCTTCACTCCATAGTCACTGATTTCGTACCACTCCGTGAGACCAAGGAACGGCGCCAATTCAGGACCAGTGTCGGCAGTGCCTTTACTGAAGCCAGAGTCAAGGGCGTTGCTGGCGTTGAAGGTCAGGTTGTCCTTATCGTCCGACAAGACGACTTCGCCAGGAAGGCCAGTGATCTTGTCGTGGAAGGTTGGCTTGCCGGTGATCGGATCCTTGGTGTAGGTCAATACATCCTTGGACAAGACCATCGCCAAGAACACGCAGCGGGGACGACCGTTCTTCTCAACGATGTCGCCGAGCTCGTCACGGAACTTATCGAGGGGTTCGCCGTACACACTATCTCTGCCAGAAATCATCATGGCTGCGCCGTTGGCCCCCATGGTTCGAAAGTAGATTTCGTCGAACTGCATGGAAGTAACCGCGGCGGCGGAAATCGCCTCGCGAACCCATGCCACCATGCGATGACGCTCGCGCACAGCCCTGATCGCCTCGACAATCTTGAAGATCTCGGTCACCAGTCCACCGGGACTATCGATGTCCAAGACGATGATTTGGCCGGGGCCCCACTTGTCGGCCTCTTTACCCATCTGTTCGATTTCATAGGCGCGTGCAGTAGCGCCGACGCCACCGACAAACGGAAGCACGAACACGCCCTTCTGCGGGGCGATCCGGTAGCCATTCTCATCAAGTTGGTAGCCCTGCGCGTCCACCTTGCCAGACGGCTTGCCGGACGGCACGGCGGTGCTTGGGGAAGGCTTGCCATCGGTGGCAGTTGCTGCATCGGACGTAGTTTTTGGAGTAGCGCCAACCGTCGCCGGCGCGGCCGCGCCACCAGCGGGTTTGATGGAAACGATGGTGCTGGTAAAGATTGGACGGGTCGACTTCTTGCCGTCAACCTCTACATCCATGGTGAGGATGCCCTTGTCCGAGTCAATCTTGGTGACAGTGCCCGTCATCGTCCGAGTGGCAAGCTGATCCTTGACCACGATGTCCACGCGGTCACCCACAGAGCCCCACCACGTGCCCTTGATGAGCTTGACTTGCTGCTGCTTACCCGACTGCGGCATCGCAAAGGCAGTGGCATCAAGAGCGGGAGTTGCAGCCGCAAGAACGGCGGAAAGTGCAATGGCGGTGAGTGTGCGCATAGGTTCTCTTACTTCGATCGCGAGACAGTGAATAAATGTTGAACGAACGGATGATCTGTGCAAGCGCGCGATCAGCCAGGGCCCATCGGACCTGCAGGACCCTTGCCGCCGCCTTTACCACCGGTCTTGCCACCAGTGCCTGATCCAGACTTCTTCTGATTGTTACCGCGGATCTGCTCAGTGAGTTGCTCGATCAGGATCGTCAACTGATCATCAGTGAGTCCGCGCGTCATTTGCCACATCTTGGCGAGAGACGGGTACTGCTTGAACATCTTCTGCATCTTCTCAAGGATCTGCTTGCGCTTACCAAGGTCACTGGCTTGCTCCATTGGCTCTTGGAAGTCTTTCATCCACTTCTTGCTCTCCACAAACACCTTGCGCCACGCAGTGTTGTAGTCACGGAAGATCTTCTCACCACTGTCGGACAGCGTGTACTCCGGATATCCAAGCAGATACAGAAGGTCCGGAACATCAACGGCAATGCCGTCGGTCAGACCGGTGTCCTCAGCGGACTTTGCAGTGAATCGAGCCGAGACTTCCAACGATTGGTCGATCACATACCACGAACCATTGGTGTCCGAACGCCACTTGGTGGTGCGCCCTTCAATATCAGCACTCAGTGTGCGGTCCGGGCGGATCAGCGCATCGGTGAGCTCCTGCGGTCGACCGCCGAGCTCAAGGATGCCCTTACCAATACCGGTCCATGCGCTGAACATCTTGGCCTTGATGTCAACGTCGTTACCACCGCCGAGCGAACCGATGATGTCAAGACCCGCAATACGCGCATCGGGCGCCATAAACATGTACGGCCATGCAAGCGCATACACGCAGGAGATACCGCGTGCATCTTGCACATACATCACGGTTGGATACGTATCCAATTCATTGTGGAGCTTCGCTGCAAGGTCACGGTAATCGGTGATTCCACCTGCAAGCTGGCGCGGATCAACCTTGTCGTCCTTGCGCGCATTGTCGACCGCTTCCATGTACTTGTCGTTCATACGACCATCAGCCGAATTGATCCGGAAGACAATCAGGTCGGGCTTCTTCTCTTTGACGTCCTTGATGATCCGGTCATAGACCAGCGCGCTGATGTCGATACCCATGTATCCCTCCATGGGGATCACATAGACCACTGGCGGATGGCCCAACTGCGTGTCCGTGGCGTACGGGCTCTTGCCCTTCTTGCTGGAAACCGTGCGTGCAAGCGTGAATGGCGGTGGTGCCTTCACTGGTCCCGCGGGTGCGGCAGGCGCCGCCACCGGAGCTGCTGCCGGAGCGGGAGTTTCCTCCTGCTGGGGCGCTGTGTCTGGAGCAGAACTTGGGTCCGTGACCGGGGCATCGGACTGCGCGTAGGCGGCGGCCGAGACAGTGAATGCTGCAAGCAGGAGGATCGGCTTCATGGGTATTTAAAGTTTACCCATCCCGCCATTCCCGAACGGTAGCAAGCGCGGCATCTCGATCAGAAAAACCGCCATTCAGCTGCAAGTCATACGCCCGGTCAAGCATGGGTCGAAACGCTGGGCCCGGGCTCATTCCCATGGCCACCAAGTCATCCCCGGTCACCAGTGGCGCTGGCTGGATGCCTTCCGCGTGCAGGGCGGGCAGGTCGGCATCCACCGTGGCTACCACCGGGTGGTGCTCGGCCCGGAGAATGGCCATGGCACCCACGAATCCGGGCGCGGCCGCTAAGCGCTTCCGGACCGATCGGTCGCCACCCACCCAAGTGCCGGTAATGCGGGGACGAAGACTCAGGATTGCCGCCAGCAAGTCCGATTCATCGTTGGAAAGAATCAGCGCCTCGCGCCAGCGACGTTGGCGCGCGGGTGAGATATCCGATGCGAGGCGACCGAGCATCCACGCTGCCAATGATTCCGCAAACCCAGCCGCCACTGGCAAGGCTCGTAGCAGCGCGTGATCACCGGCCGGCGAACTCTCACCGAGTACAGATGGTGCGAGCCCCAGCAACTCAATCAGGTCAACGGCACGCGCGCGGCTTGGGTGCAGCAGCATGCGCCGCACTTCATTACCAATACGTTCGCGACTCACGCCGGTGAGGTCATGGGCAATGCGGCGCACGGCCGCTTCGGTACCGGGGTCAATGGTGAGAGCAAATCGTGCCGCAAAGCGCGCCGCACGCAATGCGCGCAGGCGATCTTCATGCAGGCGATCGTCAGCGCTGCCGATCGCGCGCAGGATGCCAGCGGCAAGATCCGCGCGCCCGCCAACGTGATCAATGATTTCACCGGTCTCCGGATCTTCAAAGAGTCCATTGATAGTGAAATCTCGACGCGCCGCATCTTCACGATCATCACTGAAACGCACCGCGTCGGGGCGACGACCATCCACGTACACCCCGTCAGCGCGAAATGTTGCAACCTCTATCGAACGTCCGCCGTGACGCACCAGCATCACTCCGAAGGACTCACCAACGCCCATGGCGCGGGGGAAAATCTGCCGAATTTCAGCAGGAATTGCGCTGGTTGCCACGTCAAAGTCCGCGGCCTCATGACCAAGAATGGAATCGCGAACGCAACCCCCGGCGAAGAGCGATCGATACCCTGCCTCGCGCAATTTGCGTGCCACCCAGGTAGCCGCGACGCGTGGCTCCAGCGGTGCGCGTGGCTCCAGCGGTGCGCGTGGCTCTAGCGGTGCATCGCTGGTCATGCGTCGTCTTCCCAATACGGGCGATCTGCAGGGCCAGGTGGCGGGAACGCGCCCTGCGTCCGCTCACGTAGTTTCACGCGGCAGCGCATGCGCAACTCTTCAATGCGCGAACGGAGATTCTCTAAGAACACATCCGGTCCTTCAGCCGACCACAGTTCCACTGTCTCTGACGAAATAGGTTCGCCAATCTCTGCCTGCAGCTTGCCGTGCAAGAATGGCCACCGACGCGACTTTGGCCAAATGTCATGCGCGCCCTCAATTGCCATTGGAACGATGGTCGCCTTGGCGCGACGCGCAAGGAGCGCGATACCAGGCTTGAACGCCTTGGTACGACCATCATCGTTGCGCGTTCCTTCCGGGAACATGAACACCGTGCGGCCCATACCCAATTGTGTGATCGCCGTGCGCAACGCGCCAAGATCACCGGAGCCACGCTCAATTGGCACCGCGCCGTAACTACGAATCAGCATGGCAAAGGGGCGAAACCGAAACAAACTCTCGCGCGCAATGATGGTGTACGGACGGTCACGTGTGGCACTCCCGCACGCCGGCGGATCAAGCAAACTCTGATGATTGCTCACCACCAGAATGCCGCCCTGGCGCGGCAATCGCTCTTGCCCAGTGCAGCGAAATCCCCAAATCAGGCGCAAGGTGTAGAACACGATGAAGGCGCTGGCGCTGTACCACGCCACACTTACCGCACCGCGGCCGGGAGCGCGGCGCTGCGCCTGAAAGAGCGTGATCATGCCGTCTGCACCGCTCGTGACGGTGTAAGAAGGTCCGCTGGAACGGCGATGCGCGTGCGGCTCTCCAGTTCAAGGACTACTTGGTCAAGCGTCAGACCGCTGGTGTCGATCCGCTGCGCGCCGGGTGCGCATACCAACGGGCCATCAACACGGGTTTCATCCAGGTGATCGCGCTGTTGAATGGCGCGCAATACTGCTTCGTAATCCGCGGGCCGACCCTGCGCGCGCATTTGGTCAACACGACGACGCGCGCGAACTTCGGGATGCGCATCTAAGTAGAAGCGAACCACCGCATCTGGAAACACCACTGACCCCTGATCGCGGCCTTCGGTGACTAAGCGTGGATGCGCACGGCCGATGACACGTTGCGCCTCCACCATGGCCGCTCGCAACGCAGGCTGGCGCGCTACCACGCTCACTACAACATTGACATCTGCATCGCGAATGCGCTCGGTGAGATCACGACCGCCAAGCAAGAGCCGCGGCGGGCGGAACGACCAATCGAAAGCCAGTCCTTCTTCGGCGATACGCGCAGCGAGCGCTTCGCCGTCATCGGCTTGCACGCCTTCATCAAGGGCAACAACCGCTGCGGCGCGGTACATGGCGCCGGTATCAAGCACCTCAAGACCAAGGCGTTGCGCAAGTTTCCAGGCAACCGAACTCTTTCCCGTACCGGCCGGGCCGTCCATGGTGACGATCACGCCCGCTGGTGCGGTCACGGCGCCACCTCGGCCTCGCCCTCAGCTTCTTCCTCGTCCTCGATTTCCACCGGATCAATCTCAGCGGCAAAGAGGTCGCGGGCGAGTTCAATATTGCCAATCGGATCAGCCTTGGCGGAGTAGTCGATACAGAGCGTGTTCTGGTAGCCCACGGTGCGAACCGCATCCAAGAGTTTGGCGAGGTCCCACGCGTCATGCTTGCCAGTCTTTCCGAATCCTTTGACACTCGCTTCGACAGCCTGCGCATAAGGGGAAAGTTTGCGGAGGGTGCCTTCGGCGTCACCTGAAGCCGCCGCATGTGCAAAGGTGGGCATGCTGCCAATCCGGAATCCACCGATCTTCTTGATCAGGTCGGCAATCTTCTGGGCATCGCCAGCCGGACCGGTGCCGGGGCGCAAGAGAAGGTGCGTATCAAATCGATCGAGCGCCACTAAGGACCGCTTGATATTGGCGGCGTAGGCATCGAAGTTGGCGGCCGGAAGCGCGCTGAGTTCCACCGCAACGGCGGGTGCTCCAAGTTTGCTTGCGGCCATACCCAGTCGCTCAATGCGCTGAATCGAATTGGGGCCGGCGTCCGGACCAAAGTCCAACGGCGCCTCGTCTACTAACACCAGAATTGGGCAGCGCGCACGGTCAGCGCGATCGCGCAGACGCTCGAGATCCTTGGCAACCATCCCGCGCAGCAGCGCCGTGTTGGCGTTGATTCCTTTCACGCCCAACTCTTCGGCCGCGAAGTCCGGAATTTCCATCGGCTCAAGGGCGCGCTTGGCACGCTTCACGTACTGCAGGGATCGGGAAGAAAGAGTGAGGAGCATGTGGTGGGGGGACGGCCAACGGGCCGCGAGTCGAAGTCTACACGCACGGCTATCATTCCCGCCTCGACGACGGATCCGCATGTGCGAATCCGCCCCGACCCACCGCATTCAGGAGAAGATTGATGTCTACCCCCGCCAACTGCCGGTTCAGCGAGACGCACGAGTGGTTCCGTCAGGAGACGGACGGGACGGTCACCATGGGCATCACCCAGCATGCGGCCGATGCCCTCACCGATATCACCTTCGTGGAAATGAAGGCCGATGGAACGAAGATCACCGCAGGCGGAGCGGTCGGCGAGGTGGAGAGTGTGAAGACCAGCAGTGAAATTTATGTTCCCTGCGCTGGCACGGTGGTGGCAAGCAATGAAGCCGCCCACCAAGATCCTTCCCTGTTGAACAGTGATCCGTACGGCAAGGGCTGGCTGGTGCGCCTCTCCGATTGCGACCTCTCCAAGGCCACCGACTTGATGGATGCGAAGACGTACGACGCAAAGAACGGTCACTAATTCGTGCTGCGGGCCACGCCCGACAACGCGCCAAACACCCCGAGCCCATGGCGCGCGAGTGATGGCAGATGAACAACGGCCCCGCCACACGTCCTATTGGTACTCCGCCGCTGAATACAGCGGGCGCAGCATTTCTGTGCGCCCGCGCGGTACGCAAGACCTATCGAACCGGCGAGCGCCCCGTGGAAGCACTGCGCGGCGCCAGTCTGGAGATCCGCGAACCAGGCTTCTATGGAATCATGGGCTCGTCAGGCAGCGGCAAGAGCACGCTTCTCTACCTGTTGGCAGGGCTTGATCGTCCCGATTCCGGCGAGATTGAAGTTGCCGGGGCGCGCATCGATCAGATGAGCGAGCGAGAACTCACCCTGCACCGCCGCAAGCGCATCGGTGTGGTGTTTCAGCAGTACAACCTCCTTCCAACGCTGAACGCCATTGACAATGTCATGCTTCCGGGAATCCTGGACGGCGCAGCGCGCGGCCCGTTGGAGAAGCGTGCACGCGAACTACTGGGCACACTCGGCCTTGCGGACCGGGCGACGCATCGACCCGAAGCGCTTTCCGGTGGGGAGCAACAGCGCGTTGCGATTGCGCGTGCGTTGCTCTTTGAACCATCAGTCTTGTTTGCTGATGAACCAACCGGCGCGCTTGATAGTGCCAACAGCGAACGCATGTGGAAGATGCTGGACGCGCTTGCGCATGAACGACAGATGGTGGTACTGATGGTGACGCACGAGCCCGCCGCGGCAGCGCACTGCAAACATGTGTTTGTCATTCGCGACGGTGTGGTCGCCGGCGGCTTCGACACGAAAGGCATGCATGCGAGCGACCTGGTGGTTCGCGCGTCAGGGCTTGGCAGCGAGACGCGGTAGAACCGCGCTCTTGGCCATTGCCGTTCTGCTTGCGAGCGCACTCGTGGCTGCGGTTGCCTGTGG
>JBDKKN010000021.1:0-16030 GCA_039796075.1 Planctomycetota bacterium
TATACAGGCTGTCACGCTCCGCTATACTCCGCAATCCCTCGGGCTAGTAGCTCAGCTGGCTAGAGCACGCCCCTGATAAGGGCGAGGTCGAAGGTTCGAGTCCTTTCTGGCCCACTCCGAGAGCATGCGCGGCGCCCCGAAACGGGCGCCGCGCTGCATTTCTAGGTTGTACAGATTTCTAGGTTGCACAGATTGCACACACGTGAACACGCTGCAACCGTTCGCGAACGGTCTATCATGGATGCCCTTCGCGGCCGAACTGCTTCGGCTCGAATCCATCGGAACGGACGTGTGTATGCGTCCGCCAATTCAACGAACAAACGGAGTCACTGCAATGCGACGCGCCAAGATCTCAATCATCGGAGCTGGAAATGTTGGAGCAACTTGCGCCCACTGGGCGGCAGCCAAGGAGCTCGGCGACATCGTGCTGGTTGACATTCCGGACCGCGTTGGCGTTGCGCAAGGCAAGGCCTTGGATTTGGCGCAGTGCGGCCCTCTGGAGCGATTTGACGCAAATATCAAGGGAACCTCGGACTACGCGGACACCACTGATTCCGACGTGGTGGTGATCACTGCCGGCATGCCACGCAAGCCAGGCATGAGTCGAGATGATCTGATTGAGGTCAACGTCAAGATCGTGAAGGACGTCACCGCTCAGGTCGCGAAGCACTCCCCGAACGCAGTGCTGATTGTGGTGAGTAATCCGCTTGACGCGATGGTCTACACCGCGTGGAAGGTCTCTGGCTTCCCGACGCACCGCATCTTGGGCCAGGCCGGCGCGCTTGATGTGGCACGATTCCGTACGTTCCTTGCCATGAAGCTTGGATGCTCAGTGGAGGACATCAGTTCGCTCCTGCTTGGCGGCCACGGTGATGACATGGTTCCGCTGCCGCGCTTCACCAGCGTGGCCGGTATTCCGATTGATCAGCTGCTCTCGGAGGCAGACATCACCGAGTGCGTCGATCGCGCCAAGGTTGGCGGCGGCGAGATTGTCAAACTCATGGGCACCAGCGCCTACTACGCGCCCGCGTCCGGCACGATCCAGATGGTCGAGGCGATCGTCAAAGACAAGAAGCGCATCGTTCCGTGTGCTGCATATTGCGAGGACGATTACGGCGTCGCTCCCGGCCAGAAGGGCAAGGGCTACTTTGTGGGCGTGCCAGTCGTCCTTGGATCCAAGGGCATGGAGCGCGTGGTTTCAATCAAGATGACCCCCGCGGAAGCCGCCTTGATGGCGGAGAGCGTGAGTCATGTGAAGGATCTCGTCGGCACGGTGCAGAAGATGTTCCCGGAACTCTCCTAATCGGGGCTTGAACGCCTTCGGAGGATGCTTGCCCGACCGCACTTCGGTGCGCGGTTTGCTGTGCCGCGGCCCGGAGATCCTGAAGCCAAGCGCCGGGTTCGGACGATGAATGAGTCATGCGTAATGGGCGTGGTTCAATCTTCTTCGATCCTGGCTGGATGTTCCTTGTTGCTGGGCTGGTTCTGGTCGCCTCCGCGGCGCTGGTACCTGCCACCTATGACTTGTGGGTCATGCGTACGCAGTTGCGGCATTTAGACGCCCAGGAGCGCGAGAACTTTAGCCGCCTGGAGGCCTACTCGAAGTTTGTATCTGCCCTGGACGCAGCCGAGCCGCAGTTGGTGCGTCGGTTGGCAGCATCGCAATTGAATTTGGTTCCTCGTGGCGAGCGCCCAGTGATTGTGGCTGGAAGCGCGAAGCGCAACCCCATTGAATGGGTGGACGACACCGTGGCTCCGGTGCGGGCGGTGATCGTTCCGTTCCCTGATTCGCTGCTGAGTCGGTTGACGCTTGGTCGCAAGGCTCTTTGGATTGCAGGGGCTGGCGTGATGTGCATTTTCTTGGGTCTGCTTTCGGCTCCGCTGCGACTCTTGGTTCCAACAGCGCCCACGCTTGAAGAAGCCGGAGCGGTTGCATCGCAGTTGCTTGCCGGTCGGGCGCCAAGTCTTGCGTTGGCGGGCATTGGTAGCGCTCATAGTTCGGGTCAGCCGGAAAGCCTCTCGAGTGCCACACCATTGGTGCGCCTTGGTCATGAGGCACCGCATGAGAATGATTCTGCCGCTCACGGAGCCGACTGACGGAGCCGCGGACGGGTCGGCGGCCGCCATTGCGTGCCGCACATTTCATCGTTGACTGCAAGAAAAAGGGCTTGATTTGCCCGGCGGTTTCGCATGCGCCCGTACGGTGCGTGCATGTCACGATCGCCTGACGAAATTCCCGATGCAATTCTCCGCTTGGCCCTCTCTGATGAGTGCGGGCCGGCGTTCCATCATTCCGCGCTGGCGTGTTTCGGCACGCCCGAGGCGGTGCTGTCTGCTTCGGTAGCGGAGTTGGCATGCCTTGACCGGGTGTCACTGACCCGAGCCGAGCGCGTGCACGCGCAATTCCGATCGGTGGAACCGGATGCTGAGCGCGAAGCAATGCAACGGATTGGTGCGCGCGCGGTGGTGCTTGGTGATAATGACTACCCGCCACTTCTGGCGCCGGTTCCACTGCCGCCCATCATGTTGTGGACGCGCGGGCGAACCGCCGCCGCAGCGGAGGACGCGGTGGGCATTGTTGGTGCGCGACGCGCGACGTCCTATGGCTGCACACAGGCGGCGCGCTTTGCAGCAGCCATGGCCGCCGAGGGTATTGCGGTTGTTTCTGGCGGTGCCCGAGGTGTTGATGGCGAGGCGCATCGCGCGGCACTGCGTGTCGGCGGAACAACGGTGGCAGTACTTGGGTGCGGACTTGCGGAGCCATATCCACCGGAACATGTCGGGCTCTTTGAGGCGATTGTGGACGCGGGAGGGCTGCTCGTCAGTGAGTTTCCGGTGGGCTGGCCGCCGCTGGCAGCAAACTTTCCGCGCCGCAATCGGATCATCTCTGGCCTGTCACTCACGGTGCTGGTGGTGGAGGCGAATGTCTCAAGCGGCGCACTGATTACTGCTCGTCATGCTATTGATGATCATCGTCGCGATCCGTGCGCGCTTCCTGGGCCGGTCGATAGCCCGCGCTCGGCAGGGTGTAACGCGGCGATTCGCGATGGCTGGGTGCACGCAGTATTGGATCCCGAGGATCTGCTGCGGCTCCTTGATGAGAACGCGGAGCGCTTGGGTCGATTGACCGCTGTTCGCCCTGATCTTGCTGCGCTCGGAGTGCCAGATGTGCTGCGACCGATGGTGGCACGCGCAGCAGAGTTGATTGCGCGTCGACCGCACATTGGTTCGGAAGACTTGGCGGCGTCGCTACAGATAGATACTGACAGCATTCCGATGCTGCGGACGTTTGCAGAGTTACTGCTTGCTCAAGTGAAATCGGCGCGGACCCAGCGTCGACGCGCTGCACGGACACATGCCGAGGCGCCACGCATGGTGGTGCGCAGTTGGTCAGGTCCAACCGATGGCGTAGAAGATCGCCGAGAAGAACAGGTCGCTCAGGATCACGAAGATCACGGTCTGAACGACCGTTTCGGTGGTGGCTTTACCGACGCCAGCGGCACCTCCGGTGACTCGGAGTCCGTTGTAGCAGGCGATCAATCCGAGCAGCAAACCGAAGACTCCGGCCTTCATGAGGCCAGTGAGAAAGTCGGACATCTTGAGCTGGGAGATGGTGTTGGATACGTACAGGTCGTAGGGGATTCCAAGTACAAGCGTGCCGACCACCATGCCGAAGAAGACAGCGGTTAGGTTGCTGACAACAGCGAGCGCAAGAAGGCTGGTGACGGTTGCTGCGAGGCGGGGTACCACCAAGTAGCGGACTGGGTTGAGCCCCATGGCTTCAAGTGCTTCGACCTCTTCACCAACCACCATGGTGCCAATTTCAGCAGCGATCGAAGCGCCTGCGAAACCAACCATGACGATGGCGGCAATCAGTGGACCAAGTTCGCGGAATACCGATACGCCAACCAGATTGGCGACCTTGTCGGTTTGACCGTATTGCTCAAGGGTTGGCGAAGTCTGCAGTGCCAGAATGATTCCGATGGAACCGCTGACCAGCATCACGATGGAAATCGATCGGACTCCGACGCGAACGAGCTGAGCGGTGATCGCTCCGCTACCGATCCGAACGCGCCGCAACACAAACGCGCGCCACATCCATTCGGCGGTATCGCGACCGAGCCAAAACAGCGAACCGACGAGCTCGAAGATCGACAACCAGAAAGCAATCCAACTATCGAGTAGTCGGATCGGGGCGCTTGGGATGGCTGTTGATTCAGATTGCTCGGCCATGGAATCAGTTTGCGAGTGCAGCTTCGAGGGTTGGCGTCATCTTAAACACGTCGGACAGGCGCGCAATTTCAAAGATGCCGCCGACGCGTTCATTTGCTCCTGCGAGGATAAGTGAGCAACCTCCGCGTTGGCTCAGTTGCAGGGTCTGCACCAGCACCGCGAGTCCTGGGCTACTCAGGAACATGGTTTCGGTGAGGTCGATGACTAGTTTGGTTGGCTTCTTGGCAATCGCAGTGGCGATGGCTTGTCGAAACGGATCGATGTTGGCGGCAGAAATATCGCCGACGGCGTGAACGATGGCCGCGCTATCGATCTGCTCAACGGAGACTTGGAGTGGATTGATGGCCATGGGTTAATCAGTCTACCGTTCGCAGGGAACGGTGTTTATCGGGGTGTTCCTCATCAATGCGCGGGCGTCGGTTGCTTGGCGAGCCAGGCCTTCCACGCAGAAATGGCAAGGGCTCTGGACTCCCATGGATCGTCGAATCGGTAGCCATTGGTTTCGCCAGTGAGCCGACGCAGCGCGCCGATGGCTGCAAAGCGAATGCTGGGGTCATCGGAGGCAAGATTTGCCACCAGCGACTGCGCATCGTCCATGTTGCCGGACTGGGCAGTTTCGCGAATGGCGCCCAGCCGGGCGGCAGGGGTTGGATCGGTGTAGGAGGGACTCACCGGCCCACACGCGGATACTAGGACACTGGTCATGAGTGCCGCGTGGGCGAGGTGCAGGCGGGGAAGTCGATTCACGCCGGGGAGTGTAGAGCCAATCAACCGCTTGTAGTATTGCTTGCTTCACTATGAAAAACGCCACCGAGACCGTCCTGATCCTTGACTTCGGCAGCCAGTTTGCGCAGTTGATCGCGCGTCGGGTTCGTGAACTCGGGGTGCATAGCCTGCTGGTGGCGCCGGGAACGCCGATCGATATTCTGCGTGGCCTCGGTGCCAAGGGCATCATCATGTCGGGTGGTCCGGCGAGCGTCTTTGAAGAGGGCGCGCCGCGCTGCGATCCCGCGGTTCTCGAGATGGGTATTCCGGTACTGGGCATTTGCTACGGCATGCAACTCGGCTGCCACATGCTTGGATTTGAAGTGAGTCCGGCAGACAGTCGTGAATACGGCCGCGCGCATTTGGATATCCACGACAGTCACGGATTGATGCACGGCATTCCGCCGCGCACCACCGTCTGGATGAGCCATGGCGATCAAGTTCGTGATGCGCACGGCGACCTCGCGGTGCTGGCATCCACGGATACCTGCGCGGTGGCAGCGGTGGCGCATCGATCCAAGCCATTCTTTGGCGTGCAATTCCACCCGGAAGTCACGCACACGCCGCACGGGATTGATGTCTTGCGTAATTTCCTTTACGGAGAGTGCCATTGCACGGGCAATTGGCGCATGGCGGATTTCTTGGAACGCGAGACTGCGCGCATTCGCGCTGAAGTCGGTACTGATCGCGTCATTTGCGGTCTGTCTGGCGGCGTTGATTCAAGCGTGGTGGCTGCGCTCCTCTCGCGCGCGATTGGTAGTCAATTGACGTGCATCTTTGTGGACAATGGATTGTTGCGAACGGGCGAACGTGATTTGGTGGAGAGCACCTTCCGTGGCGCGTTTGATGTTGATCTGCGCGTGATCGATGCTTCCGCTGAGTTCCTTGCCGACTTAGAAGGCATCACCGATCCGCAGGAAAAACGGCGCCGGATTGGGCATCGATTTATCAATGTCTTCCAAGCGGCCGCCAAGGACATTGGTGCAAACGCTCGTTGGTTGGCGCAAGGGACGCTGTACCCCGATGTCATTGAAAGTGGCGCAAGTCTGGCGGGAACTGCTGCCAACATCAAGTTGCACCACAACGTGGGTGGACTGCCTGCGGAGTTGGGATTCCAACTCATTGAACCGCTACGCGACCTCTTCAAAGATGAGGTTCGACGCCTCGGCGAAGTGCTCGCGCTGCCTCCGCAAATTGTCTGGCGACATCCCTTCCCGGGCCCGGGTCTTGCGGTGCGCGTGATTGGAGAGATCACGCCGGAACGGCTTGCCATCCTGCGCGATTGCGATGAGATTTTCCTGGAAGAAATCGTCTCCGAGGATTTGTACCGGGTGACAAGCCAAGTGTTTGCCGTGTTGCTCCCCGTGAAGACGGTGGGAGTGATGGGCGATGGCCGCACCTACGACTCGGTCGTTGCGTTGCGCGCCGTCACCACCGAAGACTTCATGACCGCCGATTGGGCGCGGTTGCCATGGGACGTCCTGGCGCGGATTTCAAACCGCATCATCAATGAGGTGAAGGGCGTGAATCGCGTGGTGTACGACATCTCCAGCAAACCGCCGGCCACTATTGAGTGGGAGTAAGCGGAATCGTTGGCAATCAGAGCAATGGTATGAAGCTGCGCGGTGGATGACGCGCGCACTTCAGTGCTGCTTTACGCGCGGTGGGTTCCGCCGGTGCGATTCAATGCCATCTCTAAGACATCGCACACGATGTTCACTTCGTCTTCCGTCATATCGTTGAAGAAGGGAAGGGCAATGGTGCGGGCGGCTGCGCTTTCCGCCACCGGGAATTGTCCGGGTTCGGTTCCCATCACGGCGCGTACTTGCGGAAGCAAGCTGGTCGCTGGGTAGTAATTGGCGGCGCCGATGTCTTGGCGATGCAGGACACCAATGATGGCATCACGATCGTCGCAGGTGTAGCGCGTGGAAAGGCGGATGACAAAGTTTGCCCAACTGACGCTGCTGCCTTCGGGAATCGTTGGCAGCACGATGTCTGGGTTTGCCGCAAGCCGACGTACATAGGCGGTGGCAACCGCTTGTCGACGTTCAATAGTTGAGTCAAGACGACGGATTTGTCCGCAGCCAAGCGCGGCCGCGGACTCAGTCATGCGCGCGTCGTATCCGCCGATGGCAATGTGTTCCAAGATGGCACCGATATCACGTGGCTGCCCGGAGAAACTCATGCGGTCCACACGACCTTGATGACGGAGTGCGCGGCACGATGCGGCAAGCGTGTCATCATGCGTGACCAGCATGCCACCTTCGCCGGTAGTGACTTGGCGATTCGACCAGAAACCCAGGCAGGCAACGCGTCCCCAGCGCCCGGCATTGTCAGCACCGTAGGTGGTGCCAAGGGCCTCGGAGGCATTTTCAACCATGGGAATTTCCATGCGTGAGCACAGCGCGATCAACTCTGGAAACTGCGCGGGATTTCCGAACGTCAGCGCGGCCAGCATCGCCTTGGTCTTCTTGCCGATCCGCTTTGCTGCAGACTCGGGATCCATGTTCAAACTCATGGGATCGACATCAACGAACACTGGTCGGGCGCCCACATTCAGGACGCTGTTGGGCATGCCGCTGTAGCCGAAAGCGGGGACCAGCACTTCATCGCCTGGCCCGATACCAAGTGCGCGGAGTGCAATCTCAATGGCAATCGCACCAGAGGACACGCCGACACCAAATGAGCGGCGCGTTCGTTCCGCGACGAGTTGCTCAAACTCAAGGAGGCATGGTCCCACGCTGAGTGTGCCGCGCCGCAAGGTGTCCACCACCAACTCGATGTCGGATTCGAGGATCTCGGGGCGGTTGAGCGGAATGACGGGATTAGCAGCAGGGTGGGTCATGAGGAACTCCTATCAAGCAAAGAAATTACTGAGGCGCAGTCACTGTGGGTGCTGGCGCGGATGGCGCCGAGACTTTCTCTCCCGCAATGCGCGTGATCAGTTCTTCGGTCTTCTTGCACGCACGGGCATAGAACCAAGCGGCTTGCAGTGTTCGCAAAGCGTCAAGATCACCACCGCCGGCGGCGGCTCGACCGAGCACATCCAGGTCATTGGTCGAAAGCGGAGCGCCGGCACGCGCGATGATCAGGACGGCCAGTCCCTCGCCGGCGCGCGGCAGTGAGCCACGACGCGCTCGGGCAATATCTGCTCCGGCAGCAATACAACTGTCGTTCACGCCGGTCATGGCAGCAACCACGAGGTTCGGATCATCCTTGACGCGCTCTACCAGGGCGGTCACGGCGGCCGGGTCGCTCTTCATGAGTTCGCGCGCAAGCCCCGCCACCAAGACCGAGGTGGGACGATTTTCAAGATCGGGATCATCCATACGTGTCAGCAGATGTTTCCAGACAAGTGCGGACGATTCCGGTGGAAGTTCGGAGGCGCGGATCAGTGCCCACTCGGCGCTGAGTGGATGTCCGGCATCAAGAAGTTTGATGAGCGCCGCAACCGGATCTTTGCCACCACTGATGGCAGCGCCGGTGTCCGCCATGGCGTCCAACACTTGATTGCCGTTACGAATGGCATCGAACGCTGTTGGTGGAATGCCGCGATCTGACGATGCCAACAACTGCAAGCCGGCGCGGACCAGTGCCGTTTGGGAACGGTTGGCGGCCACGTAATCTTGCCAGGCAGCTACTCCAGCAGGCGTATCGATGCGGAGTGCCATGCCGATGGCACCAATGCGAGTATCGATCGTAAATGGCTCGGTACTAGCTAGTTCCAGGAGCGGCGCTGCGGCGCTCTTGAGTTCAAAGATCATGGAAGCTTCGACGAGCGCACGCATCGTGCCATTGCGATCAGCGGGTGGCAACGCCAAGAGGCGTGCTTTGAATGCTTCCCACGGCGCAGGGTCGCTGGGATTTTTGGCGCTTCCATCGCGCAGTAAGAGTGCGGCGAATCCCGCGGCAACCGGATCGTTGTTGGCAATCAACGCACGAACCGGCGCTGGGTCCCACTCTTCGTTGCGGCGGTCGATCTCAGCGATCAACGAAAGCAGCGCTGCGTCAGAAAAGTTGCCCTGTGCCAAGAGCACCGCAACTGGGGACACGCGCAGGATGCCAGTGATGTTGGCTTCGCGAATGATGGCCGCGCGTTCGTCACGGGCGGTGATGTCAGCGAGCAACGCTGGATCGATGCCCTTCTTACTGATGAGCGCCGTGCCGAGGACGCCGTAGACGCGCGGTCCGGCGAGCCGGTTACGCACCATGGCACGAAAGAGCGCTTCCGTGCCCGGATCATTGGTTCCCGCGATGCCAGCAACGTAACTTCCAGTGGCGGGATCGGTGCCCGTCAGCGAGTTCTCCAAGATGTCAATCGCCGCCTTGGAGAGATCGACTTTCTCATAGAACTGGGCGGATGCAGGGGTGACGCACAGGATCGCTGTCATCACCACGCCCGCAATACGCCGAACGTGGTGGAAGGGCTCAGTCAGCAGCATGCGGAGAAGTCTATCGCGCGGCTCGGCCACGGCGCTCGACACCGCGGCGCACGGTTTCCACCAATTCACGAATACTGCGGACCCCGGGGGTGTTCTCATCGGGTGGCAATTCATCGCCACGGTCGAGCATGTCCCGGACGCGTCGCGCGGCGGCGTGGGCGCTCGAGTGAGCGGTGCGACCAAGGTGGCGAGCAATCTCTGGGAAGCTGAGGGTGGTCATTTCGCGGGCGAGGTGGACAACCACTCCGCGGGCGAGCACCACGCGGCGATGGCGACCGGTGGAAGCGAGGTCGTCGCGGTTGACGCCCAGTTCATCGCAGGTGGCTTCAACAATCGCTGCAATTCGCGGGGGTACGCCGCGAATACCGGATTCGCCGATTCCCAGCGCTCGTTCCACGATGCTGAGTGTGGCCACGCCGCCCATGTCCTCCAGGAGGAGTGCCGCGGCGATGCGGGCGAGGGCGCCTTCAATCTCGCGGACGCTGCCGATAGCACGGTCGCTGACCGCGCGGGCTGCCGCTGGTTCAAGCGCGATCCCGCGTTCTTCCGCCAGGCGGAGTACCAACGCCTCACGGGTGTTGCGATCGGGAGCTTCCACTTGCACCACCATGCCGCCGAGCAATCGACTGACCAAGGACTCACTGAACGCGCGGAGTGCGCGCGGATGCGCATCGGTGACGATGGCGACGCGCGCACCGGCGAGCCCGATGGCGTCGATGGTATGCAGGAATTCTGCCTGGGTGGCACCCTTGTTGGAAAGGAAGTGCACGTCATCAAGTGCAAGCAGATCAAGTTTGCGCACGCGAGCACGGAACGCTTCAATGTTGCCGGCGCGGACCGACTGAATGTAATCGTTGGTGAACTGCTCGCCAGTGGTGTAGCGAATGCGCTCATTGGGGAAGCGCGATCGACGATCGGCGCACAGGCCTTGCAGCAAGTGCGTCTTTCCAACGCCGCAACCGCCGTGCAGGAGAATGCTGCGGATGCCGCCGAGGTTGTCCTCTGCAAGCCGGCGCGCGGCCTCGAACGCGATTCGATTTGAATCCCCAACCACAAAGTCTTCCAAGCGGCGCCAACGCGGTTGATCGCGGCGGATAGCGGGAACGGTGGTGGCGACGGGCGCGGGAGCAATGCTCCCGGTCATCGGGGACTCGCTGGCAGCGGATTCGTCCACGGCAACGATGCGGACGGTGAGCAGCCCCACGTCGGCGGCCACGCCGGCAAGTTCGTCACGGAAATTTCGTTCGATCCACTCGGCGGCGAAAGGGCTGGATGCGTTGACCACCAATTCGGAACCGTTCAGGGTCAGGCAGGACGGCTCTGCAAACCACATGCGGTAGCGGGCTGCGCCGATGCGAGCGGCGAGTCGGCGTTCGATGGATGCGCTGCTGGGAGCCTCGCTGAGAAGCGTGGCGTCGGGCGTTGCCGAGAGTTTGGAGGCCTGTACGGTGGCGGTCGACACGGTTCGGTGGGTCCTGTCAGTGAGGGCGCGAGGCGCAGTGATGACCGCGATGCGGCAACTATGGAAATAGCATGCGCCGATGGCGAATAAGCCACCGCTCCCTTGTCCGTACTGAACGAGGCAGTGCATGCCGACAGGATTTCAGGATCGTCCGTGTCCACTCCGTGCGGTCATCTCCGATGACTTGCACGGCGCTCAACGGTCCGCTTACGCGGCGCTCCAGTGGTGCTGGCGGGCACTCATGGCCACGCTCATGCCAGTGGGGCGCCACACAAGCGGCTCTGTTGAATGCTCCACTTCCTGCGGAGCATGGCGAAGGCTAGCCGGAATTTGCGTTGATGCAAGGGGCAAGTGAATGTGATGTTGAATCACGCTTGCGTAAGTGCCGTAGTCCGTGGCAATTCCCTCGCAGAAACTAATTTCATCCACCGTTTATGCATCGTGTTGCTTGCCGATTGTGGACAACCGTCGTCACTTGACAGGCGCAGACGAAATCGCGTAGGGCGCGGGATGCGCGACGAATGCCTCGCGACGACGCAACGCGCAGAATCCGGCGCGCGTGTACAGAGCAAGCGCCGGTGAATTTCGAGCGTCCACTGCAAGTGCGATGTTTGGTTCCGGACGCTGTGCGGCGAGCGCCATTCCATGCGCGAGCAGTGCGCTGCCGAGACCACGACCGCGGGCTTGCGGTACTAAACCAAGGTAGATCACCTCAGTGGAATCAGTGGACGGTGACGGCGCAAGGAGCAGCGCGCCGACCGGGGTTTCGTTGTCAAAGGCAATGGTCCACAGTGATGAATTGTGTTCGCCGGCGGCAAGGTGGCCATCAACAATATCGGTTGGTGTGCGCAACTCGGCGAGGCCGGGGCAATCAAGCGTGTCGCGGTACGTCTCGGTGAGCAGCGCTTCAAGCATGGAGCGGTCGGCGGAGTTCCATGGCGCAAGTCGAAACGGAGCTGGTACGGGAACGGAACGGATCTCACCGGTGTGAATGGGGCGCTCCATGTATTCAAGTGTGGCGAGATGACGCATGCCACCCGCCACCCAAGCGCTGGTGCGCAGGCTTTCGTTTGCTGACGAAAGTGCCTGTACTAGCCGGATCTGTGGAAGTTGGAAACTCGCTCGCAGGGTGGCGGTGATCAGGCTGCCCACTTGCGCCGCGTGCGGGTGGTCACGGGGCGCGGTCGACATGAGGAGCGCCGTGCGCCCTGGATGGGGTATCACCAGGGTGGCAGCGACTAATCGCTCATCCTGATGCGCAGTCCAGAGGTGCGTGAGGTCCACGCCTTGTGACGCGGCTCGGCGCTCGAAGGCCGGCGCAGAGGCCACCGTGGAGCCAAGGACCGAGGAAAGCGCGGCTGCTCGGTCGTCTGGATTGGCCATGCTGCACAGCAACTCCGAGGGGGAGAGGTCACTTCCGCGAAAGAGTCGTCGAAAAGGCACATGATGAGCGTAACCGGGAAGCCTTCCGAGCCGTAGAATCCCGACCATGTTTGTAGCCCCGAACGCCGTGATTCGTCCCCTCGCTTGCGCACTTGGTCTGGCCGTTCTAACGGTTGGGCTGATGGCCGTGCAGCCCGCCGCCGCACGCACCCCGAGTGCAGCGCCGCCAGTGGTGCCGGATTCCAAGCTGATTCCCAAGGTTCGTCCCGCCACTGCGGATGATCTTGATTTCCGACCCGGTGCGCTCTCCATCGTGACCGACACGCCGACCGGTGGACGGTTCTGGGTGTTCACGTACACGATTGCCAATAAGACTGGAAAAACCCAGCGTTTCTCGCCTCGCTTTGACATGTTGATGGGCGACGGCGTGATCTTGACCGCCGGCAAGGATGTTCCGGTGGACGCGGCGCGTCGGATGCAGCGCGCAGTTGCTTCCGCGCAGGCGATGGATCAGTTCCAGGTGATGGGCGACATTCTTGACGGTGAATCAAACGCCCGCGAGGGGTTTGTGATCTGGCCGGCCAAGGGTGATGCCAAGGATATGACTCTGTTTGTGAGCGGCATGAGCGCTGCATTCGATCGCGGCACCGACCCCGCCACGGGCAAGGACGTGATCATGCGGCGCACGTGGTCCCGCCATTTCGCGGTTCCAGGCGAGTCGGACCCGCGCCACGGAACCGAGGCGGCCTTTGACGTGATGAAGGATCAGTGGCTGATGCGCTGACGTTTCACGGGCGTGCTGCAGGTTGTCGGCGCGATGCGTTGCCGATAATCCTTGGAACAGCGCCGAAAGTTCACGCAAAATTTGATGTTAATCGTGCGTTTCCGGTGGTTGTCGCGCGTGCAGCGGTTGAGAATCAACGGTGATTCCGTTACACTTCGGAACTCGATATTGACGGACTGAACTTAGTAGGAGATTTTGCTATGGCACATAAGAAAGGACAGGGCTCTACCCAGAACGGACGCGATTCAAACCCGCAGTTCCGAGGTATCAAGCTCTATGGCGGAGAGTTCGCGAAGAGCGGCTCAATCATCGTGCGCCAGTGCGGAACGCGTTGGAAGGCCGGCTATCTCGTCAAGCTCTGCAGCGATCACACGCTGATGGCTCTGACTGAGGGCACCGTTCGTTTCCGTGGTCGCATGGTTGACATCATCCCAGCTGACCCGACGACGCCGCGCTTGGCGATCGATCGCGTCTGACCAGGATTCGACCCGAACACTGAACCGCGCAGGTCCCTTGATCTGCGCGGTTTTCATTGCATAACGAAACCCAATACACCATGAATGTCTTCGTCGATACAGCCGTCATTAATGTCCGATCCGGCAAGGGCGGCGATGGCGCCTCGCATCTGCGCCGTGAGAAGGACCGCCCCAAGGGTGGACCGGACGGCGGCAACGGTGGTCGCGGCGGCGATGTAGTGGTGGTTGCCGATTCGCACCTCGACACGCTGATTGAATTCTCGTTCCGTTCGCACTTCTTTGCGATCGATGGCGGCAAGGGCATGCAGAAGAGTTGCCACGGCGCGGACGGCGCGGGCATTGAGATTCGGCTGCCGGTTGGCTCCGTGGTGACTGATGCTGATACCGGTGAATTCCTAGTGGATTTGATTATCCCTGGGCAAACGGCGGTGGTGGCGCCCGGCGGTGTCGGCGGACTTGGCAACGAGCATTTCAAGGGTGCCTTGAAGCAGACTCCGCTGGAGTGCACGCCCGGTGAGTTGGCTGTTGAGCGACGCCTCCTGATTGAACTGAAATTGATTGCCGATGTGGGCCTTGTAGGGCTTCCCAATGCCGGCAAGAGCACGCTCTTGAGCGCCATTAGTCGAGCAAATGCCAAGGTGGGCGCCTATCCGTTCACCACGCTCAGCCCGCAGCTGGGGATCGCGGAACTTGATCCGGACCGACGAATGGTCTTTGCAGATCTTCCGGGTCTCATTGAAGGTGCGGCGCAGGGCGCGGGGCTTGGCCATGACTTCTTGAAGCATGTAGAGCGCACGCGCGCCATCGTGCACTTAGTGGATCTTGCGCCGCTCGATGGCAGCGATCCGGCCGCTAACTGGCACATGATCCGCAAGGAGCTTCTGGAATTCTCAGCCGAACTGGCGGAGAAGCCGGAATTGGTGGTCTTGAACAAGGTTGACCTTGTTGAGCCAGAGGAGCGCGAAGAGCGCATCGAGCGGTTTGCTGGCGCGATCGGGATGCGCAAAGGTGAGCGACCAATTGCCATCTCCGGTGCCACGGGCGAGGGCGTTCGCGCCTTGCTTGAAGGTGCTTGGAAACTCGCGGGTAAGACCTCTGAACCGATCGGCGGTAGCCCGGAAACCACGCGCCGACCTGGCACTGGAAGTTGGGGGAATGCTCCCGGAACAGCTTCTTAGCGGCAGAGTTGCAGGTACCGCTCAAAGACAGCCACCATCTGATCATGCCAGTTGTCGCTGAGGGCGAGCCCGGCGAGTTCCGCAACCAGGTCGTTGCGATCACTGAGGCGAATGACTCGACCGCCGCCCATCCGCGCGATTTCAGTGAAGTGCTTCACTTCTTCCGTCTTGGTGATGGAGCGGGCGCTGATCACATAGGTAGTGATTCCGTGTGCACGAGCGGCTTGTGACATGTCCACGGTGCGGCTTCCCCAACCGGGGTGCGGTGGAGCGTCGCCAATCAGCACCATGACATTTTGTGATTGCGATCGCCACGAGAATTTTCCGTACGCCATACGCATGGCTTCATAGACCATCTCTGGCTCGTCGCCGCCGCCGTCAGCGGAGAGCTTCCAGATGCGGGTGCGTGCTTCGGCGGGATCAGCCGTGAAGTCCCAACCCATGAGTTGGAATTCGTCTTGTTGATCTCGGAATCCGACGATGGCTACTCGCATGCCGCCAGTGACGGCGTTGACGAAGCGCATCAGATCATCAATTCCTGCCTGTGCGGAGGCGATTTCGGCGGACATGCTGGCGGTGCAGTCAATGGCCACTGCAAGGTCAATTGGCTTTTTGAAGAGCTCATCAAGGGCGGCTGTGAAGCGCACGAATCCCGCGTCATCAAGTTGCGCGATGGCGTTCTGTACAACGGCCACTTTGGGGCCGATGAGTGTTGCAGCATCGATGCGCATCGTGTTGCGGTTGCGGTCAAGCCAGGAACGCCACTTCCAGCCGACGCGTGTATCGCGCGCGCCGGTGATGGCGGCGATGCGTGGACTGAGGGCGCCACCGTCATCGCGGTCGAGGCGCGCGATGACTGAGGCGAGCGTGTCTTTACCGAACTCGGTGAGTTTGCGCTCGCTGCGACCTTGTGCTTCCAGTGCGCCGATCAGTTCGACCGCCAGCAATCGATCGGTGCCTTCGCTGGCTTTCGCCAAGATGCGGGCGCCGCGGTCGACGCGGTCAGCGGGTACTTCCCAGCCGCATCGCAACATGGTGCGAATGACCCGCGGGTCCTCTTCACTTTCGGCGAGGCGCGGAAGCGGTGGTGCGCCGACGCGTGCCATGGCAAGGATGGCGCTGCTACGAACGCGCGGATCGGAATCAAGTGCGAGTGCATTGAGGCGCTCGCGCACGCCGGATTCTTCGGCGCGCTCGAGGCGCATGGTGGCAAGCAGGCGTCGGATCCAAGTGGGGTGCGCAGCAAGTGATTTGAGGGCTGATTCACTGGCGGCGCGGGCGGATGGCGGCTCTGCGGGCTGTTGTTG
>JBDKKN010000022.1:0-2888 GCA_039796075.1 Planctomycetota bacterium
CCTCTTCCTCTTTCTTTCTTCTTCCTTCACTGAAAAATCACGCCCATCATGTCGCTTCCAAAGGTCCCGTTTCCAACTCAAGGAGTTCTTGAACTCCCAGCGGGACACGCGGGCGATGGCACTGCAAAGCCGCGGTTGGCGGAGCCAACCGCGGGGATATTGGCAAGCGACATTCTGCGCTGGCTGATTCCCAAGGTGGGGCGTTTCCCCAAGCAAGTGCGTTTCGGTTTGGGTGCGCGGCTTGAAGCCGCGCACTTTGATGTGCTCGAAGAGCTCATCCGCGCGCAGTATGCGCGGGGCGGCGATCGGGCGCGGTCGTTGGACTACTCCAACAGCCGACTACAAGTGGCGCGCCATCTGGCGCGCATGGCGCGTGAACTCAATCTTCTCTCCGAGGAATCCGCGGTGTATTTGGCGCGCTTACAGGTGGACCTTGGCAATCAGGTGGGCTCATGGCGAAAGGCGTTGGTCGTAACGGGGAACTCTTCCGAACCCTCTGTGACCCCATCCATCTGATCCGCTGCGCGCGCAGCGCGGCGCGTGGCAAAAAGCGTAAGCCGGACGCCGCTCGCTTCATGCTTGACATGGAGCCCGAGTGCTTTCGGCTTGCCCATGAATTGGCAGCGGGCACATGGATGCCGGGGCCGTATCGATCCTTTGTGATTCGCGAGCCGAAGGCGCGGATGATTAGCGCTTCGCCGTTTCGTGATCGCGTGGTTCACCATGCACTCGTTTCGCTGCTCGAGCCACACTTTGAGCGACGCTTTGTGGCGCATTCCTACGCGTGTCGCGTGGGTAAGGGCACGCACCGTGCCTTGGAGCGCGCGGCGGACCTGAGCCAACGCCGCCGCTATGTACTGAAGGGTGATGTGGCTAAGTTCTTCCCAAGTATTGACCATGAGATTCTCAAAGGCGAGGTACGGCGCGTGATCGCCGACGAATCGTTGCTTGGCGTACTTGAGCGGGTGATTGACGGTAGCAACCCGCAGGAGCCAGTCGAGGAATGGTTTCCTGGTGATGACCTCTTTGCGCCCGGCGAGCGTCGTCGTGGGATTCCTATCGGCAACCTCACCAGCCAGTTTCTAGCCAACGTGTTCTTGGACCGATTTGATCACTTCGTCATGGACCAGGAACGACGCGGCGAGTACATCCGATACTGCGATGACTTTCTAATCTTTGGCGATGACCGCGACGAACTGTGGGCGCTGCGCGGACGGATCGCACAAGCGCTTGCAGACATGCGCTTGCGGCTGCACCCACGCAAGGGCGGGGTGCACGCCACTGCATCTACGTGGCCATTCTTAGGTTTCACGCTCCGTCGCGGGGTGCGGCGCTTGCAGCGCAAGGGTTTGGTGCGTGCAACGCGGCGGCTGCGGACTTCGGGGGCAGAGTTTGCCGATGGCGTCATTGATGCCGAGTGCCTGCGCGCGCGGATGGCATCATGGTGCGGGCACGCGGCTCATGCATCAAACCCGCGCGTAGCGGAGCGGGTGCTTGAGCGTGCTGGTATGGATGAGCGTGGACTTCGGAGGCGCTCCACGGAGCGTGCGCTTCGCATAGGCTGCACGCGGCCCTGATCCGATCAACGACGAACCGCGTGTTCCGCGGCGGCTCCTGGAACAACAACACGAACAACGTGCGCTCCTCGTACCGCAACAACAACACGCCCGACAACACGAACAACAACATCGGGTTTCGCGTCGCGAGTACACCTTGACTGAGATCCCGTCGTGCATACGACCCGTCTTGGTCCACCATCTACGCCTCGAGCCGCTGCAAGTGATTGCGCGGGCATGGCGCAAGGGGTCCAGGATCACGGCCAGGGTTTGAGCGCGTTGGCTGCGTGCCGAGCCCACATATCAAGTGCTGCCACTGTGACCCGGAGACCCGGGCCGCGGTGGCTGTGGGGGCGAGGGGGCGAGTTCCTGTACGGGAACCTGCGCCGCCAGTTGCTTGGCAACCTCATCCATCTCTTCAAGCCGCAGCAGTTTTTCGCGGAACGAGAGCGCTCGAAATGCCTCGTGTTGCGCGCGACGGAGTCCTGCGAAGGTGACCAAACTCCAGTCGGTGGGTTCGGGCGCTGTCATGGCACGTCCCCGTGGAGTTGGCGTAGTTCGGCGATGTCGGCCAAGTCTTGCGGTCGCCCGGCGTCTGCCTTCATGCGCAGGAGCGCCTCCAGTCGGACGATGCGGAGCGGCACGCCGGGGGCGATGTCGGTCACCTTGGCAGCTTGGTGCTCGGCGACAAAGTCGAAGGGCTCCGTTGCGAAGACATCGATCGGAGTTTCGGGGTAGCGCTCACTGTGGAAGGCCAACACCACCATGGCCCGTTCAGCGATCCACCGGGCGCGTGTTTGCGGATCCGCCATCTGATCCGCCGTGACCGGAACGCGAGGGTGGTAGCCGAGTTCAGCAAGTGCAGCGAACGCAGCAGTGATTGACGGCGCGTCAAGGCGAATGACCAAGTCAAGATCCTGCGTCTGCCGCCCATAGCCGTGCGCCACCACAGCAAGACCTCCGACCACCAGAAAGGGAACGCCAGCGCCGTTCAGTGCTCGCGCGATGGACTCGATGCTGGTGAGTTTCATTCTGGGCTCTCCGATGCGCCCGGGTGGTAGCGCAGGTGTGAAGTACGGTCAGCATAGGAGATCGCGCGCGAGGGAGCGGGGGTGGTCTTTGCCCCCTTGCCGCCTCTGATTGCCCTGATTTCCCGCGCTTCTCCTTGCCCCGCCATGGATGCGTCCTAAACTCGAACATTACGGCTCGGTATTCGTACTCATCGCTATGGGCATCCTCCGCACTCAACTTCTTGCGTTCGCTGCGCTCTGTTGCGCGGGGGTTGGCGTGGCGTGCGCCGACATGTATCTGCAAGGTGTGAACGGCGACCAC
>JBDKKN010000023.1:0-5020 GCA_039796075.1 Planctomycetota bacterium
TCACATAGATGAGACCCATCTGCACGGCGGCGAGTGGGTTATCCAGTTCGCGGTCGCCGGTGTAGCGCTCATCGGCCAGCCACTTGCGTTCGCCGCCCCAGTAGGTGGTGTCTGGCTCCCATACATCAGCGCGACCGCCGCCGAATCCGAAGGTCTTGAATCCCATCGACTCGAGTGCCACGTTGCCAGTGAGGAGGAAGAGGTCCGCCCACGAAATGCTCTTGCCGTATTTCTGCTTGACGGGCCACAGCAGGCGACGGGCTTTGTCCAGGTTGACGTTGTCGGGCCAGCTGTTGAGCGGCGCGAACCGCTGCATGCCTGCGCCGCCGCCGCCGCGTCCGTCACGGATGCGGTACGTGCCAGCGCTGTGCCACGCCATGCGAATGAAGAACGGACCATAGTGGCCGTAGTCGGCGGGCCACCAAGGTTGCGAGTCAGTCATTAGTACGCGGAGGTCCGCGCACAAGGCATGAAGATCAAGCGACTTGAACTCCTTGGCGTAATCGAAGGCTGGGCCCATGGGGTCAGCCATGGGGGAGTTCCGTTGCAGCACCGTGATGTCAAGTTGATTGGGCCACCATGCACGGTTGGTGGTGGTGTCGTCAGCTGGGCGAGAGTTTGCTGCAATGAAGGGGCACTTACTTGGAGTAGCAGTCGTCATGGTTTTCTTCTTATCAGTTGCGGGGGCGGTCGAATAGAGAAGGGTAGTCCGTTGGCCGGGAACTTTCCAACCGTGATTCGGCGATCGGGCTGCTTTGTATGGGTGATATGACACAGGGCCTAACCAGACGGTTGGGCCCTGTGTTTAAATCTTCAATGGCGGCTGACGAACAACGGTTCAGCCTGCCGGACAATTACTTCTTGGCTGGTGGCAAGATGACGGTGTCAATGATGTGAATGACGCCGTTACTTGTCTTAACATCGGCGGCAATGACGGTTGCTGAATCGTTCAGCATGACCTTGCCATCCTTGATGGTGATCTTGACCATCTGACCTTCAACGGTCTTGACTTCCTTCAACTTCATCACGTCTGCTGCACCAACATTACCTGCTGCAACGTGGTAGGTGAGAATCTTGGCGAGTGCCTTTGGATCCTTCTTGAGGGCTGCAACAGTTTCCGCTGGGAGCTTTGCGAAAGCCTCATCGGTTGGTGCGAACACGGTGAACGGGCCTGGGCCGTTGAGCGTGTCAACCAGGTCGGCGATGACGAGCAGTTCGACGAGGGTCTTGAACTTGCCGGCATCTTGCGCGGTCTTCACGATGTTGGCTGGCGCCTTGGCGGCTGGTGCCTGCGGGGCCTTGGCGTCATACTGTGGGGCTCCAATGGCGAATGCGGTGGAGAGCGAGAGGACGGTGGTTGCGATGCAGATCTTGCAGAACATGGGGGTAACTTTCTGTGAAATTGTCCGAGAACCCGATCGCGCTGCGCGCGTGGACGGAATGGAAGTCCGTCCCACGGCTTCGCGCGTCAGCCGCCGTTGGTTTCGCTGTTTCAACAAAATTTGAAACACGCAAACCCGTCCGGAACGGGTGTACCGGGAGGAACGGGACCAATTTCCGAGCTCCCGGGCGTGCAGATCCCGCAAATTCAGTTCCACGCCACAAAATGGTCCGGGAGGAACGGGAGTAATTTGATTGGAGCGGTTTATTAGGGGCAGGCGCCCCATTGGCCCAGAAGGAGACCCAAGTCGCTGCCGCTGACCACTTGGTCACCGTCAAGATCGGCGATGCAGCCCTTCGGCGCACACAGCCCCCATTGACCCAGCAGCAAGCCAAGATCCGCGCCACTGACAATCCGGTCCTGATCCAAGTCCCCAATGCACGCTGCTGATGGGAACTCAATAAGCAACGTCCGTCGCGCATTCCCCGCGAACGTGTCGTCCAGCCCCGGCAGGGGACCGTCGCCACCGCCGTAGAAGCACGCAAACTCGCCGCTTCCGTTCGGTTCGCCCGGTAGCCATGGCGACTCCGTCACCGGCTCGCCCGACTGCCAGCGCCATTCGCCCGTCTCGCGGCTCAAGCCAACCCACGGACCGCCGTTGTACCCCGTCATGCTCCACATGTTGGTGAACGACACAAACCGCCGGAACAACCACTGCAGCTCTGCTTGTGTTTCCATCGACACCAACTGCCCACCTTGGGACTCCGCATATGCCTTCGCTTGCAACCACGTCACCCGCGATTCCAGGATCACTGCCGAGTACGTTCGTCCATTGCCACCTTCTGCGAACGACCACGTCTGACTATCCAAGTTTGGGTTGGAGTTGAACTCCACCAACACATTGCCGAACGCGTTGCGATCGTCGTTCCACTTGCCATTGGGATAGATCACGCCCCAGTCTTCGCCGCCCACGTTGTTGGGCTCGCCCGCGTTCCAATTGGTGAAGTTGAGCGGCTCGTTGTTTGCCCATCCCCATCCGCCTGCTGGCTCCGCGCTTCCCGGCGCCTGCACCAGTCCGAACGCCGTCGGTCCGCCTTGCAGCGTTGGTGTGGCACGCGTACGAACGAATTCACTTTCCGCCTCCGATCCAATGGTGGCGGGATAGCCACCGAGCGCATTCGCTGTCTCTTTCGCCTCTTCAAAGGTGCGCGCGCCATTGAGTGCATACACGGCATACCAGTGCCCGTTGCCGCCTTGCGCCACCGGCCACTCCACGGCCAGGCCAGAGGCGAGCGGTGCTGGGTCGCCAAGCGCGATGTCGATTTCACCACTGCCGGTCACGCCCTTACCGCCGACGCGGATCAGGTACAGCTCACCAGCGATGCATGGCACCACCAAGCGCGAGGTGCCGCCGTTGCAAACGGAATCATTGTCATTGCACGCCAGCGGCACGCCACCACATGTTCCGTAGACCACGATGCTGGTGTCAAAGCCCGCATGGTTACAAGTGGAGATCGCCAAACCACCACTGACGGGTGGCACCACGCGGAACCACACGTCATTGGTGTAGTTGCCGCCCACCGCCGGGTCCGCGCACTCAGTGATGAGCGGCGGTCCATCCGTGTCGGTGTTCAGCGTGGTGAATGGATAGCGACCGAAACCGAGCGGCCGCGCGGACGTGCACTGATCGTTCTCCGGCGTCAAGGCGCACTGCTGCACTGCAAGATTCACGCAGAGTGAATCCCACTGCGTTGAGCAACATGCAGGATCGAAGCCACACACCAGAGCACAGCACGCGGAATTGCTGCAGCCTGCGCTGGCGTGCGGCGCGTTGCATGGGTCGCCAGTGCCGCAACTTGGTGGCGGACCAACAAAGTATGGCCCTTGAATAGATGTGTTTCCAAAGTTCACCGAGGTGCGAATCCGCGCCGTGGTACCCGGTGGGAAACTGGACGCATCCAGGTCGCCTTCAATGGAGCCAATCGTCAACTGTCGGCCGATGAAGCCCGTGTTATCGAAAGTAAACGTGGTTCCAAACGGCGCCACGGAAGTTGTGTTGAGCGTTCCCGGCGACGAAGAGAACGGCGTGGTTGTCACGTACGTGCCGCTCAGATTCCACGTGGTGCCAAAGTCAGCGCGCCCCGATCCAACGATCGATGCACCAGCGTTCGCAACGAGCGTGGCAGTGGTTTCGCTCAGGTTGACGGTGACGGGGACGCAACCGAACAGGCCGCACAGAAGTTGGAAGTCGAGCACTCCGCCGCCGAAGCGCAGCGTGGAGCCGGCCTTCATATCAGCGAAGGTGAAGGGCAGCCCATTGGGCGAGAGTCCAAAACTGCCGATGCCACCGAAAGGAACCACCATGGAGTCTTCACTGAACTGCTCGCCAGAACTGTTGGTGGTGATGATGCGCACCGTCACGGTGACAACTTGACCAGCGGCAACGTTGTACGGCGCAGGCACCTCGGCGAATGCGGGTACGGCGGCGGTGCCAAGCACTCCGGCGATGAGCATCATCAGAGATGCTCGGCGCGGCTTACTGGCGTGGCTCGTCCGGGTGGTTTGGGTCAGTTGGGGCATCTGGCTTGGCAAGGGGGTCGGCTCCGGGAGGGGGCGGGGGCGATGCAGCGGGATGCGCTGTCGCGGTCGTGGGGTCGGGGGGTCGTGGAATTCTGAATAAGTAGTACCGCTGATCGCAGCGGCGGCAAGGGCAAATATGTGGAAATGGCGTCAATAGTTTGGGTGCCTTTCGCGCCGCTTTGCAATTCCCTCACATTTTGGCAACGAAATTAGGGTGCTATCAACGCCAGATCTTCACTGGGTCGTGACGGAATCAAAGCAAGCGCTCGTCATTCTCTGCATCTGACGTACCCCAATTTGGGGTTCTCCTGCATCCCGGCACGGGCGAGGTGGCCGTTGAAGTATCGCTTTCGGGGGCAGGTCCAGAGGGCGCGCGGTGTGCTACCGTCGGAATCATGGTGCACCAGTCCCCCCCTGCAGGTCCCACACTGCTCACGCTTTCAGCCATCACTGCGCTCGCGCTGTCGCTCGTCGCGCCCGCGCAGGCGCAGGTCCACTACCACGATGATGGTCAACCATGGAAACAGCGCGCGGATTCCGGGCCCGATGCTGAGGTGCCTGGATGGTTCTACAACCTTGGCATCACTGGCATGCGTGCGGAGCTCGTGGCAGACGCGCCGAAGTCGCTGCTGATTCGTTATGTATTCGCAAACACGCCCGCGAGCGGCGTTGTTCTTGTTGGTGACAAAGTCATCGGCGCCGGTACGCAGCTGTTTAAAGAGCCGCATCGCAACGGCTACGGCGAGGCAGCCTTTGGTGCTACTGGACCCGTCTTGGAATTTGCGGCCGCACTCGAAGCTGCGCAGACGTCGAGCGCTGCTACTCCTGGCAAGCTCCCGCTCACACTCCTGCGTGATGGCAAGACCGTGCAGGTTGTCCTGGATGTTGGCACCGCATACGGCGCCTTCGCTGCGGACTACCCCGCAGGCTGCGCGAAATCCGATCGCATACTCGCCCAACTGCTCGAATATCTTGTGAAGAATCAGCGCGCTGATGGCTCGTTCGGCGATGCAGTGCATGACACATTTGCACCACTGGCGCTACTTGCCAGCGGTGATC
>JBDKKN010000024.1:0-18858 GCA_039796075.1 Planctomycetota bacterium
ATGGCATGGAGTCGCGCGTTTCGCTCGCCATGGCAAATCGATGGCCCTCACTCATGCTCGGTGGTGGCTGGGAGCAAGACATGGAAGGCGACCAGGCCATCATGTTTACGGTGGAGTCATCCATCCCGCTCTTCAATCAAGGAAACTTCCGACTCGACGCTGCCATGATTGACCTAGAGATTGCCCGCATTGATGAAGACCGTCTGTGGCAACGGGCAGTGATCGACACCCGACGCGCACTCGCCGGGTTAGCAGCGGCAGAACATCACACTGTAACGCTGCGCGACGGAATTCTCCGTAATTTTGCGGCGAACAAAGAGATTCTTGGCAACAGCGTCACCGCGGGCGAGCGCCCGGCCGTTGAGTTGTGGCGCAGTGAACACCAAGAGAACCACGTGCGCATTCAGATTGCGCGCGCCGAGCGCGATCGCGCGCTCGCAGTGCTCAGCTTTGAACGCGCACTCGCCGGCGCTCGCTTGCCGTCCTATGGACCGTCCGGAATGCCGGCGGCCACCGGTATGGGCTCAGGCAGTACCGCCCCCGACTTTGAATTCACCGCATTGGAGACAATGGAATGACCAGCACTATCCCCCACCCACCGCGCCGTATGTTGACTCGTTTCGTCCTGCCAGTGACGCTGGTTGCTGCATCTGCAGGAACCCTTCTTTGGACCGGCTGGCGCTCATTCATCCCAGTTCCAACGGTTGATGTTGTTCCGGTTTCGCTTCGTGCAGGCGCAGGCGCTGCAAGTGGTGCTTCCCCGGACAGCAACGACCCGTCCGCGAAACCATCCGTGAAGCGCGAAGGCGCTGCCGTACAAGCGCCAGGGTGGATCGAGCCATCGCCCTTCGCAGTCATGGTTCCGGCGCTCACGCCTGGCGTGGTTCGCACCGTCCTCGTGCTCGAAGGTGAGCGCGTGGAAGCCGGTCAAGTGCTCGTGGAGATGAATGATGAAGAGCAGCACATCAGCGTCCGTTTGGCGGAGGCGGCATTGGCAGAAGCCCGTGCGAAGCGACTCGAAATGGAGGATGAACTTTCGAGAAAGGCGCGCCTGGTTGCGAGCGGCGCCGCCAGCGCTGGCGAAGTTTCCCGACTGAAAATTCGCATTGATGCCATGCGTGCCGCCGAGGAAGGTGCCGACGCAGAACGAGCCATGCGCGCTCTGATCTTGGAACGCACCAAGGTGCGAGCACCGATCGCTGGCGTGGTCATGGCGCGCCTGGCAGTACCGGGAATGATCGGTGGCGGCATGCAAGATGGCAAGCCGCTCATTGAGTTGTATGACCCATCGCAACTGCAAGTGCGCGCGGACGTGCCGCTTGCAGATGCGGGTCGTATTGCCATTGGAGATCGCGCGGAAGTGACGGTCGATGTGCTTCCAGACCGTCGTTTCCGTGCCGAAGTGATCCGTGTTGTTCACCAAGCGGACATTGCCAAGAACACCGTGCAGGCCAAGGTGCGAATCATCGATCCCGATGCCGCACTGAAGCCGGAAATGCTGGCGCGCGTCAAGTTGTTTCCGCAGATGCCGGGCAGCAGTGAAGGAAGTGGCACCACGCCAGGCAGTAAAGGCGCAGACACCGCAGCCAACATGAGCAGTAGCGAAGGAAACTTCTGGATCAATGATGACTGCGTTGATACAAGCACTACTCCACCGTCAGTGCTACTCATCGCCGGCCTTGAAGACGGACGCGGCACTATTGAACGCCGAGCCGTCGGCGCGATCGGCGAATCGGAGCGCGGCTGGCGCCCCGTGGCAAGCGGCCTGCGTGCGGGCGATATGGCGGTACGCGCTCCGCTCTCCGCACCAAAGCCAGGAACACGCGTTCGCGTCACTGAATCATGGCGCCAAGCCAACACCACCGAAGGAGCACAACATGAGCACCATTGAATGCCGCAACCTACGCAAGGACTATCGCCGCGGCGAAGAAGTCATTCACACACTGCAAGATGTGGATATCGATATTCACGGCGGGAGTTTCGTTGCACTGATGGGCCCGTCCGGTAGCGGCAAAACAACGCTGCTGAATCTACTCGCTGGTATCGATCGACCCACTGGTGGAACAATCACCATCGGCGGACGTGACATTGGGACACTCGGCCGAAACGCGCTGGCAGCGTGGCGTAGCGCCAACGTGGGATACATCTTCCAGTTGTACAACCTTGTCCCGGTACTGACCGCGTACGAGAACGTGGAAATGCCGCTCCTACTGCACTCGCTGTCAAGCAAGGAACGCCACCAGCGCGTCACCGAAGCGCTCGAGCTGGTCGGCTTGGCAGATCGCTATTCGCACTACCCACGGCAACTTTCTGGTGGTCAAGAGCAACGAGTAGCGATCGCGCGCGCGATTGTCACGCGCCCCACCATGATCCTTGCCGACGAACCGACCGGCGATCTTGATCGCACCAGCGCCATGCAGGTCATGGATCTTCTGGTCCGGCTCAATAAGGAGCGCAACCAAACCATTGTCATGGTCACTCACGATCCGTCAACGGCTGCTCGCGCAGGGCGAACTGTTCACCTGGAAAAGGGCAAGATCATCGACGCCGCAGAGTTTGCTCACGCCACACGTACAACCACCATCGGGGCACATCAATGAACTCCTTCCTCCGCACTATTCCATTCACATGGAAGAACCTGATCCGCCGGCCGCTCCGTACCGGCTTAACCGTGGCTGGAATTGCTGTAGCAACGTTTCTGTTCTCGTTCGTCGAAAGTATGCGTGACGGCGTCGGCAAGGCCACCGAAGCCGGTGCTGCCGAAACTAGGTTGGTGGTCTACCGAAAGAATCGATTCTGCCCATTTGCTAGCCAACTTCCGCAGAGTTACCAACGCTCAATTCTCAACATCGAAGGCGTCAAGTCAGCTGTCCCCATCAAGATTGTGGTCAACAACTGCCGCGCTTCGCTTGATGTAGTGACCTTTCGAGGCGTCCCGGATGAGGGATATTTGCAAGAGCACATTGCACAAGCACAGCTCCGTTCTGGCTCCATCAGTGATTGGCAATCGCGGGGCGATGCCGTATTGATCGGCGCAGCACTCGCTGACCGACGTCGCTTACGTGCCGGTGATCGCTTTGATGCCGCCGGTGTCCGCAGTTGGGTTGCGGGTGTCTTTGATAGCGACGACGCGCAAGATCGCAACGTTGCATACGCGCATCTGGGATTCTTGCAAGAGACTGCTCAGCGCGGCGGCACCGGCGGCATCGTCACTCAGTTCAACGTTGAAGTGAAAGATCCGGCCCAAATGGAAGCGGTTGCCGCGGCCATTGACGAAGCGTTTGCGCACGACCAATACCCAACCACCACTCGACCAGAATCTGCGTTCGTTGCGCGCGCGGCACGTGATGTCATTGTGCTGGTTCGGTTTGCCAGCATCGTTGGTTGGGCGAGTTTGGCTGCAGTATTCGCGTTGATTGCCAACGCCATCGCCTTGGCAGTGCGCGACCGCATTCGTGACCATGCCATTCTGCAGACGCTCGGTTGGACGGGCGCAGACATCGCATGGATGGTGGTCATGGAGGCGTCCATGCTCGGCGCTACCGGTGGTGCCATCGGCGCCATCGGCGCACATGCCGCGATTGCACTGACACATCTGAATTTCACCATGGAAGGGGTTTCCATTGAAGTGACCGCAAGCAACGCGGCCACACTCGCTGGAGTTCTGCTTGCCACGCTGCTTGGCGCAGTGGCGGGCGTGGTACCAGCACTCTCAGCTGCACGCCGCGAAATTGTTCAGGGGTTCCGCACCACCTAAGGATCACCATGCTGAGACTTCTTCCCATCTCTTATGCTGCGCGCAACCTTGGACGCAGTCCATCGCGACTCATACTTTCTGTTGGCGGTGCGGCGCTTGTTGCCATCCTTTCCATGGCCGGTGCTGGATTCGCGATCGGTATGGCCAGCGCGCTGCGCGCCAGCGGCCAGGAGGGCAACGTGGTCCTTCTTGGCGCCGGCAGCGAAGAAAGTGTTGAGCGCAGTGAAATCAGCCAGTCCGCGGCCGGCGTGGTAGCCGCAAGCCTCAGCGGAATTGCCACGTTTGATGGCCGCCCACTCGCCAGCCCGGAAATCAACGTCGCTCTGTCAGTGATGCTTCGCAGTAACGAAAGCGCAGCACCTGCGAGCACCGATGCTGCGGAATACATCGGCCTCGTTCGAGGCATTACCCCAACAGCATTCATCGTGCACCCGCAAGCGCGGCTCGTGGCTGGACGTGCGCCACAAGCAGGTGCCAATGAAGTGGCACTCGGAGCAAGCGCGGCCCGTACCGCAGGAATCAACCCAGACGCTCTCGCCGCTGTGCTGACCGATGCCGGCAGCGGCGGCCCAGAGGTGATCGTCGACACTCGACCATTCCGAGTGGTTGGCCTGATTCGCGCGCCAGGCACAGTGATCGATGGCGAAACATGGATGCCGCTCAGCGATGCGCTGGTACTTACCCAGCGCGACACAATCTCCGCAGTGATCGTCACACTTGCCGCAGATGCGTCCTCCTCAGACGTGATGGACTTTGCACAACGGCGCATTGATCTTGAACTGAGCGCGATTTCCGAGCCCGCTTACTACGCATCGCAGAGTGCCTTCTACCGGCCAGTGCGCATCATGGTGCTTGCCAGTGCTGTGCTGGTTGCATTGGGCGCACTCCTTGGTGGCCTCAATACCATGTACGCCGCGTTTGCCAGCCGAGTCCGCGAGATTGGCATGTTGCAAGTGCTTGGCTTCACACGCAAAGCGGTGACTGCCAGCCTGCTGCAGGAGAGCCTGATTGCTTCCATGACCGGCGCGCTCGTTGCTGTGGTACTGGCCATTTTGTTTCTCGATGGCATCGCCATTCAATTCTCCATGGGCACTTTCGGCATCAAAATTGACGAATTCGTGGTGGCGATCGGCCTGGCCACCGGCCTGTTTGTTGGTATCGCTGGCTGCGTAGTGCCCGCTATCCGCTGCCTTCGACTGCCACTTCCATCCGCACTCAAATCTGACTGAAACCCCGTCCCACAACCTTTACAACTTCTGTAACTTCTCACTTCAACTCAAGGAACCAATGCAATGAAGACCTCTGCTCCATCCGTACTCCGTGCCTGCGCATCATTCAGTAGCTGTGCCATTCTGGCTTTGACCATGGCTGCCTGCGATGGCGCCGCTGCACCGCCAACCAAAGCAAGCACGATCATCCCCGCCGGCATGATCACCAAGGGTCCAGCCACCGGAACTGGTGTGGCCGCTGCAAAGCTCACTGCCAAGCAAGGCGAGACCATCACTCTCGTCGGTCGCATCGGTGGCAGCGAAGACCCATTTGTTGCCGACCGCGCCGTATTCACCATCGTTGATCCATCGCTGAAAAGTTGCGCTGATATGGCTGATCCCGACCATTGCACCACGCCGTGGGATTACTGCTGCGAAGAACGCGGTTCCCTCAAGCGCAGCACTGCAACCATCGAGTTCGCTGGTGCTGACGGTCGTCCTCTGAAGGGCTCGATTCGCGGTATATCCGGGCTCGATCCGCTGGTAACAGTGGCCGTCACTGGCACCGTCACCGAACGCAACGACGCGGGCATGTTGGTTGTGCGCGCCACCAAAGTGGAAGTTCGCTGAGCGGAATGGGATTCACTGACGCCGCTTCAGCATGATGCTGCGCGGCGTCAGTACCCAAACCAGCGCTGGCGAATTTGATCCAGGGTCCCGTTCTCGCGCAACGCAAGAATGGCGATATCAAATTTTTCGCGCAAGTTTGTTCCGTCTCGATGAAACGCAAATCCAAAGTGCCGACGCTGGACGAGTTCGCCGACAACATTCACCTTTACATCCGGATGCTTCAGGTCGTAGTACTCCAAGATGGATGCATCGCCCACCACCGCATCAATCTGATGTTCCATCATGGCTTGCGCGGCCGCTTCAATGGTCTTAAATCGCACAACATCCAACTTCTGCTCGGAACAGTACGTGTCGCCACCTATTTCAGCAACAATGCCGATCGTCTTACCTCGCAGGTCCTTTGGGCCGCTGATCTGTCGATGCAGGACATCCACCGTCATCACGCTAGTCACCATCGATGTCAGGTACGCAACCGTGGCCAATCCGAACAGCAGCCAGATAGCTGCAACCACCCGACCGACCCACGGCGGCACCACTCCGCCTTTGTAACTGGTCTTTCCAGTCAGGGCCACGGAAACCACATGGTAGAACGACTCAGCAAGCCCTTCATGTAAGTGCGGCGTGAATTCACGATCAAACCGCCGTAGCAACAGTGACACCGCAACGGTCAATCCAAGGGCGCCAATCACGCACCACGCGAGCACGCGCGCGTGCCCACCCTCAACAAGTCCGTCAATCACGCGAAAGAACGAACTGGTCTTTTCAGACGGCACCATGACGCGCAGCCCGGCGTCTAAGAACGGTTGCGAAAAGTCAACGCGCTCGAGGCGTTCGCTGGTGACGAGCGTGTTGCCCACTCCCGCATCCACTTCGCCGCTCGCCACCGCATCGATCAGTGCATCAGCAGATGCATACTCCCGAAATTCCGGAACCACCCGCGCGTGAATCGATGATGCTTCAAACATCACCACGGCGTAGCCAGTCCACTTCATGGCTGTATCCGGAATGGCAAATGGCTCGGCGCTCAACACGCCCACCTTGATGGCGCGCGGCGTTTCCAGCGGCGGATCAGCAACTGGGGCTGCAGGGGCAGCGTGTATGCACCCCGCCCAACAAGCCATCGCCACCAACACTGTGTAGCCGCGCCGAGAGATCATCGATTGCCAGTTCATCGAACGGAACACTACGGCAACTGCGCCGTTTGTGCTACCCGCTACTCAGGGCGAAGTCCGGCGCGACACCCAGCGCGACACCCGTTACCACACGCGCACTACCCATCGCTATTCCCGGCGCGACACCCGTCACTAGCACCACACGTCCCGTCACCCATGCGGCACAATCACCGCGGCCATCCGCCCACTTCGAGCCCCGTCCCTGCGATAACTAAAGAATTCGCGAGGAGTGGACACAGTGCACAATTCCTCGCCATCAATTGATTCCATCGGCACACCGCTCGCGCGCAATTGCTCACGCACCGCGCCGAAACAATCAATGTGCTCCTTGACGCGGCTTCCGCCCGGCAACAAGACGAATGCTGAGCCCACTACCTTCGCAAATTCACTGGCGACCTCCGGACCAACTTCATACACCTCACGACCGATGCATGGCCCAACAGCAGCAACCATGCTTCCGGCCCGTGTACCGCGCACCGCACACATCGCTCGGATCGCCTGCGGTACCACGCCAGCAACAATGCCGCGCCAGCCAGCATGAATGGCGCAGGTCATGCCACTCTCAATACACGCCAGCAAAATCGGCACACAGTCCGCCGTACGAATGCACGGCGCTACCCGCGCGTCGGTGGCCAGCACCGCGTCTGCGGCAATGCTTGGTGTGCCAAATCGTTCATCGCCCTGGCAATGAAATACGGCGCACTCATGTACCTGCCGCACCCGCACCATCTCCGAACGCGAAGCGCCGATCGCTTCCATCAACCGACGTGCGTTTTCCAGAATATTGGCGTCACTATCTGGCTCACCGGGCGCCTGTGCCACTCCGAGATTCATTGAATCAAAGGGCGCCGCACTCACGCCGCCATGGCGCGTTGAGAATCCGTGGTGAAACCCCTCCGAAGCCAGTAATTGACTTCGGTAGAACACCACCTCATTGGACGCCACAATGCGTTGCAAGTGAGCCATGCATGAACGATACGCGCCCCGCGCACGCCGCATCACCATGCCGGCGCTTTCGCAAGCCTGCCGCAACACTTTCGCGACCCTGCCACAACGCTGACGTAACGCTGAAAGCAACGCTGACGTAACGTTGAAAGAAGGTCTTACACGTCATCCATCAACATCATGCCCGCAAACCGTCCGTCAATCGCAACAAGGAACATCCCATCCGACACCGCCATCGGCACGATCGGTGAAAGTTCCACTCCATGTTCAAGGAGGAATTCTGGCGACCCCATCAGCACCCGCGAGCCCGCCACCACGCCCACCGCACCGGCCCCGACGCGCTCACAATTCACTGCGTCCACCATGCGAATCACCCGAACATCGGCTGCGCGCAGCAACTCTTCCGCGGCAGGATGCCCCGATCCGCACGCCACCGCCGCCACTGCACGCAGCAGGTCGTTCTCACTCATCCAGCCAACCGGTAGCACGGTGATCACCGCGGGAGTGTAGGAAAGCCCAGGAGCCCAATGAGAATCCTTCAGGAAAACGCTAGAAACACGCCTTGCATCCACTACTGTAAACAGTATAGTACTGTACATGCTCTACTGGATCATCGCCGGCAACGGCCAAACCTATGGACCCGCAGACCTAGCACTCATGCACCGCTGGGTAGCTGAGCGGCGCATCGTCAGCACTACGCAGGTCGCAACCAGCGAGCACGGACCATGGCGCGATGCTGCCCTCGTTGCAGAACTTGCGCGCGCCTTTGGTAATCCAGACTACGAATCCGCAGCGCCCGCAACACCGGGCCATCATGCATCACACGCGCCCGGAACACCTCCCACCGCGCCACCCACCGGCCCCAGCGCGTACGGGCTCATGAACGGCGAGTGGCCGCCGACAGCCATCACTATCTCGCAACTGGTGAGCGGCATCTTCCACCTCATCGCTGCCGCGGGGTGGCTCTTCACCTGCGCTGGCGTCATTCTCAGCATCCCACTCACCATCCTGGGCATCTATGAACTGATCGCCTACTCACGCGCACGCACGACGCCGCCTCAGCAATACCTTGAGAGCACCAAGACCAAAGCCATTCTTGATATCTGCTCCGTGCTCGCCGGGAACATCGGCTCCATGGTGTGCGGCATCGTGATGCTCACACAACTTCCCGCGGCACGGGATCGCATCGATCAGAACCAGCAAGGCCAGATGAATTGACCGACATCAACGGGGTGGCTAGGGCTTGCGCATCAACGTAACGCGCTACTTCACACTCGGTGCGGCCGGGACACTCGATGCCACCGGAGCAATCGGCTGCGGCGTCCCCGCGTCTACTGGTGAACTTGGCTGAAACCGCCCATCAATCGTGAGCACTAACGGCGGCTCGCCCGCCGTCTCGAGTTGCACCGTGCACACCGAGTCTCCCGCCGGCGGCCGGAACTTGGCAATCACCGCTACTTCAATCGACTTCCCTGGACCGATTGAAGCCGGAAGCGGCGGCACGGTGGAACATTCTGTACTCACGGAAGTGCGCAAACTGCCCACATGCACCGTGCCCCACGTGCGATTGCTCAACACGAAGACAGACGGAACCTCAACCGTCGGTCCCCCTGCGCCGGTGATCCACTCCGTGTGCCCACGCGGACCCTCCAGTTGCGCCAGGTGCGAAGTGCAGCCAGTCATCACCCATGCCGTCATGGTGACCGCTGCCGTTCGAACCATCCATACCGCGCGCGCATCTCCACAGCAACGCGCGCAACTCACAGGTTGGCAACCTTCCAACCATCGCGATAGGTGCGCTTCAACATGGCGCTTGCCACCGGACTATTACGGAACGTGCACGTGGCTTCGTCGTACTCAAGCTTCTTGCCCGGATCAAGCGAACTCATCGCACCAATTGAGAGGCTCTCACACATGAGCGCGGCCTTCTCAAACCGAGAAGCGCACGCATCCTTCTTACCAGCGATGCATGCATCCACCCAGTCGTGCCAATGATTGGAACTGCCAAGATCTTCAGGCTTCATCTCCACCACCTTGCCATCAACAAAGATCCGCGCCCATGCGTACTCGATCGGGAACCACATGATTCCCTTTTCGCCCACCAGGATCACGCCGCCGTCGCCCTTGACAACCTCTTGGCCCTGCGTGCCGCCTTCCCAACCATCCGGAAGACCAAGCGCCTTGAAGTCTGGGAATTGCCCGCCATCAAACCACTTCAGCGTGAGGCCAGACTTGGAAGTCTTCGATGTTGGTCCGTAGGTGACCACCACTGATTCGCTCTCTGGGAATTGATCCGTGGATGGCTTGACCGGATTGCAATACACGGTGAGCGGGCGCCCCAATTCCAATTCATAGAACGGAACATCAAGCATGTGGCAACCCATGTCGCCAAACGCCCCGGTTCCCCAGTCGATGGTGCCGCGCCAATCAAACGGCGTGTAGCCATTCTTAAACGGACGATTCTGCGAAACGCCCAAGAAGAGATCCCATGAGAGCCAATCCGGAGTTGGGTCGCTACCGGTTGGACGCGGATTGCCCTGCGGCCACCAACCAGCGGGACGATTCGTCCATGCATAGACCTCTTTCACTGGACCGATCGCGCCCTCACGCAGCAACTTCTGACCGTAGCGACGCCACTTGGTAGCGATGCGCTGCGTGCCCATCTGCGTCACCAGTGACTTCTTGGAAGCAGCAACCTCTCCCAAGCGGCGATTCTCATACGCGCCCTGCGCGAGTGGCTTCTGGCAATACACGTGCTTGCCACGGTTGAGTGCTTCCATGGCGATCGGTGCATGCATGTGGTCGGCCGTGCTCACCACCACTGCATCAAACTTGTCCGACATCTTGGCGTACATCTCGCGCCAGTCTGCAAAGGCAGCAACGCCTGCGAACAGTGGCGCGATTGCCTTGCCATCGTCGCTCTTACCACCAAGCCGCAGCATGTCGAGTGGACGGCGATCGATATCGCACAGTGCAACGATCTCCACCGACTTGTGACTCGCAACTTCAGAGAGGTCACTGCCGCCCATGCCGCCGCAACCAACCTTGGCGATGCGGAACTTTTCATTCTTCCACGGCTCGCTGCGGTGCAAGTGAGTCACCGTACTGAACGCAAACGGCGTAGCAAGCGAGGCAAACACAAATGAGCGGCGGGTGATCTGCATTCACGCATTGAACAAGAAATCCGCCCGCCCGCGAAGCGGACGGGCGGAATATTTTTATCTAAAGTTGTTCGCCCAATCCAAGCGGCTGCAACTTCATAAATTTGCGCAAAGCAGTCGCTGCAAGCAGATTTTGGCTTAGTTCGGCGACTGACCGGCTGGCGCACCGCCATTACCGCGCCCGCCACCGCCGCCATTCCCACCACCACCGCCACCACCCCGGAACGCTTCCGACATAGCCGCGCGCTCTTTCTCATCGATGGTTCCGTCGTTGTTCTTATCAAACTGCTTCATGCGGTCCTGGGCCTGCTGCGGCAAGTCGGACAACTTGATCGGACCGTTGCCGCCCATCATCCCCGCCATGCCACCACGGCCGTTGTTCTCACGGCCCTTGGGCAGCGATTCAAACTGTTCCGGGGTAAGCAACTTCTCCAGGCGTTCCATGTAGGTGTCGTTGGTTTCAGTGCGCTTATCAAAGAGCTCACCCGACTCGCCTCGACCATTTCCTGGACCACCGCGCGGGCGAAACATCTGCGACATCGGAACATCGCCGGACATGAATCCAACAATGCGAGTCATCTCCTCGGTCTGACTGACGGGCTCTTCCTTGCGGATGGCCTGTGCGATTCGGTCATTGAGCGGACTCACCTCGCTGGTGTACTGCGTGCTCAGCGCCGTGATGGACTCCATCACCGTGGCCTCAACACCTTCAAGCTTCATCGCTGCTTCAAACGCACGCTGCACTCGGTTCTGCGCATAGACGCGGTCAAACGCCAAGGCAAGGGCCGCTGCACGCACGCGGGACGCATCTTCTGGTGAAAGTTCTGCACAGATCGCCTCGCGATAGCGGTCGTTCACTTCGCGCACCTTCTCGCGCAGATCCAATGATCGTGTTGCAAATCGCTTGGCTGCGTCAGCGTCGCCAGTCTGAATTGACTGCAGGTATTTGCCTTCATTACTCGCAAGGAAATCATTGCGAGCCTTGAGCGCTGCATCAAGTTGCAACTCATATTCATCCATGATCGATTGGATCTTGGCGAAGGTCTCTTTGGATAGGCCCGACTCGTCAAGCACAATGAACAGATTGACGCTCTCGCCGCTGATCGTGCCACGCGGCAGGGTCTTCTCGCGCACCAAGAAGCGATCAAATGCTGGCCACTTCTTCATCTGTGGATCAGTGAGCGACGCCTGCATGCCATCAATGAAACCACTGCGAAGACGCTGCTTCGCCTCTTGCCACTTGTTGAAGTCCGTGACCATGGTGCCAAGCGATCCGCGCATCTGATCGAACGCGCCACTCGCCTTCATTTCCTTTTGCACCAGCTCGCCGAGTTTTTCCATTTGCGTGCGGAAGAATTGCTGACGCTCCTCGGGAGTGAGTTCGCCGCCCTTCTCTTGCGCCATCTGTTCCATTTGTTGACGGGCATCGTCCATTGCGCCGCGCCACTTATCTTGCATCTCTGGTCCCATCATCGGCGCCATCATTTGCTTGCCGACCTCTTGCATCTGATTCATGATCTCTTCGCGAGCTGGCTCAAATGCATCCTCGTAGTCGCGCATCAACTGTTCAACAACGGCAAGTTGTGCATCTTCAAGGGTGAGTTGTTGCTTGAAGAGCGGAATGTCACGGCGCATAAAGTCTGGCTCAAACGAATCCCGGATCTGGTTCTGGATACCCATGCGACCCATGCCGCGGAACATGCCGCCGCCACCGCCACCACCCTGACCACCCCGGCCGCCGCCTTGACCGCCGCCCTGACCGCCGCCCTGACCGCCACCACCCTGGCCCTGCCCACCACCCTGCGCCGGAGGTGCGCCCTGCTGCGCGAACGCCGACACGGACAGAAGTGACTCAGCCGCAACAACGGCCGCGACGATGAGCGACGCTGAGCGTCGCATGGAAACGGTGGGGATAAAGCGGTTCATATTGATTGGATTCATCGTTGTGGTTCCTGGTTCTCGGACTTTGAGTAGCGGGGGGTAAGGTTCCCGAAGCAAGGTGGTGAGGCTGAACGCGTTGAACACAGCCCTATTGTTGTGGAAATGTCACGAATTCGCAGATACTACCGATCCTTGGGCGATAGTTAGAACATAAGTATTGATGTGGGAGCACTTCCCGCACCCATAAAAGTTGGCCAGCACACCATGAATGACTCCCGCCGCAATTCCTCAAAAGTTCTTCCGCTCCTCGCTGTTGCCCTGAGCGCCGCGACCATGGGCGCGCTCGCCTCCGCCGAGAACGGCGCGCGGTCGCAATCCAGGGGTGTAGCAGCGGCTAACAACCCCGTCGCCGCAGTGGTGGTGCCGCCGATCTTTGCATGGGATGTGGGCTCAAAGTTCACTGTCGACCCAGCCCTGACCGAAGCCCCCAACAACGGAAGTCGTTTCGGATTTGCAGTGGCAATGTCGAACAATTACGCCGTCATCGGCGCGCCGGACATCCGACTGGTTGACAATCGATTCCCTGCCCTCAATCTCGGCACCAACGGCGCCGGTGCGGCGTTCGTCTTCAAGCGCACCAGTGGCACGGACACTTGGACCTTTGTGCAGCGACTGATTGCGCCGACACGCGTCCTTGCGCAAACTGGTTGCAGTGTTGCCATCGACTCGGTGACCAACGACATCGTTGTTGGCGCATGGGGCTACGACGCAGTTGCCATGTTCGGTGGCGCAGCGTTCGTCTACACCAAGGGAAGCGATGATTCATGGGGCGATGCCGCCAACGCTGCCGCGTACGGATCGCTGTCACGCGTTCCCACGCAGGTGCTTGCGCCGGAAGAGCTGCAGCCGATCGACCAGTTCGGATTTGCAGTGGCTATTGATGATGGCACCATCGCCGCTGGCTGCCCGCTCTCGGGAAGTTCCAATATTGGCGCCATCTATGTTTATGAGCGCAACAGCGACGGTATCTACGAGTTCATGCAGAAGTTGGAAGATGACACCGCTGGCGCCAATGATCAGACGGGCACCAAGCTAGCCATGCACGGTGACGTCCTGGTTGCTGGTGCCCAGAACGATGACGTTCAAGGCCGAATCAACGCCGGAAGTGCATTGGTGTTTACCCGCGTCGAGGGCATTTGGGATGTTGCAGCACGCGTGACTGCTCCAGTTCCAGCAGCAAGCGCGCAGTTCGGTTCTGCCGTTGCTGTATTTGATGGTGATGACGCCGACTGGCTCGTGGTTGGTGCGCCAACCCAAGCTTCCGGCGCAAGCACTGCTGTTGCCGGCAACGGCGCCGCATACGTCATGAAGAGCATCGACGATGGCACCACGTGGTCCGTCGACTCAACACTCCTGCCGCGCGCCGACAATATCAACAACAACTTCGGTTACTCGGTAGCGCTGTCCCACACTGAACCACCGCAAGTACTCGTCGGTGCTCCCGGCTACGACACCGCTATTGCAAGCATCGATGATCCAACCATCTACCGGCAGATCATCAACGCGGGCGCTGCATTTACCTTTGTCAAGAGTGGCTCCACGTGGGGCATTCGCGGTACTGGTGATATCAGTGGCGACCTGTGGGGTCCAAGCATTGCGGCCAGTATCAGCCTGGGTCGATCGGTTGCCGTTGCACCAACCAACACCGCTTTCAGCATTGTCAGTGCCGAGACCCCAACGGGTGGCCTCGGCTCCGCGTATCCATTTGAATACCGCAGTGCTGAAGTTGGCACCGGTGATGACAACGTTTCCGGCCCAGCGTGGGGAGTCCTTGGCACAGACGGCCTGCCCGTAACTGGTGGCGGCACACCCGGAACTGGCAGTGGCGGAACCGGCGGCGGCATCGCTGGCGGCGGCGCCCCAAGTGGCGGAATCACCAGTGGTCCCGGCGCCATCACACTTCCCTTGCTTCCCATCATCAAGAACTGGGGCATCATCAAGGGCAGTGCCGTGGCACTTAGCGGCAACAACGTCTCCATCATGCAAACGGATGGCAAGCAAGTGGGCAACAAGCCATCGTTCAGAAATCTTGGCAAGCTGCCTGCGGGCGCTCGCTACGTCGGCTGCGGGGACATGAACGGCGATCTGTCCGGTGATGTGCTCTTTGTGGACGACCGAGAGGTGCTCCGCTACTGGAAGCGAGATGCCAAGAAGATCTTGGAAGTCATGACCATCGACACACTGCCTGTTGGTTTCGATGCGATCAAGGTTGCTGACTTTGACAACAACGGTAAGGACGATGTGCTGCTTCGCGGCATCCTGGATCCTTCTCAGTTGATCATCTGGAACATTGACGCTGGTGCCATTGCAAGCACAGTCGAGTACGAGCTGCCCCCGGGAGACTGGAGCATCTCCACTGGCAACTTCCGCACCAAGACGACCCCGGACATCCTGATGCGCGACCGCGAGTCTGGTGACCTTCACGTCCTGGTTCCTGGTACCGCGAGTGATGGCTCTGTGCTTGCCCCGCTCATTGCGAGTCGTGGCATGAGCAGCCGCCTAGCAGGGTTCGGTGACATTGATGGCAATGGTCAACCGGACATCTTTTGGCAAGGCGCCAATGACGATGTTGACCTGATGGATCAGGATGAAGCTGGTAACTACATTCGCAAGTCGCGTCGGCGTACCGGATTGACCGATGGTCACATCGTCAACATCAAGGACTGGAACGACGATGGCACCATCGACTTCTGGATGCGCCGCGGCGAACGTAACTTCATTCAGTACGGCTCGTACGGTACCGACGGATTTGTATACGGCATCGGCTCGTGCGATCTTGGCGATGCACCGGGCAAAGTGGTCGACATTGCCGAGCGGTAATGAAACTTCCTGACGTTCTCGATTCTCTGTTAGATCCCCAACGCAGCCAGCACACGCAGATTCACGGTACGGCTGTCGAACATTTTTACGGCGCGTGCGTGTGCGGCGCGACCCATACTCACCACGAGTGCGGGGTCTTCCAAGAATTGCTCCATGGCCACCGCCAATGCAGCGGGCGATCCAGGCGGAACCAGGATGCCGCTCTCACCATCGATGATCGTTTCGCGACAACCGGGCGCCTCAGAAGTAATGATGGCGCGACCAGTTGCCATGGCCTCAAGAACAGCCATGGGCATGCCCTCACCGTGACTTGGAAGTACTAGCACGCTGCACGCGGCGAGTGCCGGGCGTGGATCTTCAAGTCGACCAAGATTCTCAACAGTGCCCGACTTCCCCCAGTGTTGAATGTCGCTCTCGGTGACGCTCGAAGGATTCTCATCGATGCATCCTGCGATTTGGCAACGGAAACGGCTGGTGTCCATGCGCAGCGCATGAAGCGCGCGTGCGGACTCGGCGAAATCAGCGATGCCCTTGTCGCGCAAGAATCGACCCAAGTACAGGAAGTCAATGCGACTTGGCGCTTCCGTGATCGGCACGTGCGGGAAGCGCTCGAGGTCTACGCCCGAGCCGGGAATGGTCTGCACATCGCGCACCGCGCCGAGGAGGCCAAGGTGCTCAAAGTGCGTGCGGTCGTCGGAGTTCTGAAAGATCACCGTTGATGCAAGCGGAAGCGCGCGGCGATAGAGACGCATGGCCACAATCGACAACAGGCGCGCTTTGAAGTCTTGGCTTGTGAACGCATAGCCAAGACCGGTGATCATGGCAGCACTGCGCTGAATGCCAGCGCGGCGTGCGGCCGGAATGGCATAGAAGACCGGCTTTGGGTTGTACGCAATGACGATGTCTGGCTTCTCGCGCGCCATAAACTCGTCATAGAAGGTGCGAAGTGCCAACTCAGTCAGCGGATTGGTTCCCGCCCGAACAAGCGGGGATTCCACCAAACGAACGCCAAATGCGGACAGTCCAGCCATCACGCCTGGACGTGCGGCAACCGACGGCGGCGGTACGCACACCGTAACAGTATGACCCGCGTCGCGAAGCGCTTTGATAAGCGTGCCGCGCAGCTTGACGACTAGATCTCCAAAACCACCGATAAGGGCAACATGCGCCATGCGTGTGTTCTACCGCACGAGCGGCGCAAGCGCGGCGACCAATTCCGCATGGAGTCGTGGCGGAGCGCAGATGACGCCTTGTGACTGCGTCAGACGGCGGCCAGTAGAAAAATCCATGGGAATTCCACGCGAATCGGTCACTGTGCAACCAGCCTCGACTGCCACCAGCGCCCCGGCAGCGTGATCCCAGATGCATTCGCGATAATCGGGAGTGGGACTCAGGCGGAGGTACGCATCGGCGTCGCCGCGGGCAACGAGTGCGTATTTCGCTTGACTATCAACGCGAACCGGTTCAACGATGCCAAGCGCCGCCGCTCGCGATTCCAAGGAATCCGAAGCACTGTGCCCGCGCTCCACGCTGCCGGCCAGACGAAGCGGATCACCCATGGACCACTGATAGGCATCGATGCGCGCAGGAGCCCAGTGGTCGATTGGCGTCTGCACGGCACCACCACCAGTAACGGCTGCCGCCAGCACGCCTGCGCCGCCAGTGACTGCGTCGGTGCCATTGCCAACTGCAGAGAGACGAGGAAGTCCTAAGACGCCCACGGTTGGCTGACCGTCAACGACGAGCGCGATAGCGATGGCAAATTGTCCGCCGCGTAGATAGCCCTTTGTTCCATCAAGTGGATCGATCGCCCAGAAGGTTCCCGCGCCGCCGTGGTCCGCCGAACCAGCGAGTGCTGCGCGCGCGGTTGCGACGTTGCAGTCAATTCCGGCAGCGCACACCGCGGTGGCCACCAGCGCAAGGAGCGAATCGCCGCCGAGCGCTTCTACTTCTTCCAGGCTTTCTTCGGCGACGATGCGCACGGAATCTCCGTAGGCATTGCGCAACGTGATGGTGGCTGCCACTTGGCTTGCAATGTCCGCCACTGTTGCTGGACCAGCCACACCTTTGTCAATCACTGAGCCAGCGGCGAACAACTGCGGATCACCGAGCGCTTGCACCGCGCGAGCCGCTGCGCGAGCAGCCGCGAGTGCAATCGATAGGTCAGCAGGGACGCGATCGGGCGCGAGCGTGGAGAGGTGCGCGTGGAGGGTTGCCGCTGAAGTTGGGGCTACAGCTGCAGCATGCGCCGCGTGCGTGGAATGCGACGCATGTGCGGAATGCGCAGAACGATCAGGATGTGCGGGATCGGTGCTCACCGTAGGGATTAAGCCTTGCGGTAGCGGCCTTCGATACCGCGCTTGCCGTTGGTTTCGATTGCGGGATGCACCTTCTTGCCGCCGCGTGTGTAACCAAGAACTAAGCGGCGGAAGGCAGAATTCGCTTCGGTCGGGTCGAGTCCGGCAGCGCGGCACACTTCTTGCTTGGTGCTCCACGCTGTTGGAAGCGAAGCGAGAAGCTTGGCGGTCATGGCATCTACTTCCGCGCTTGCGGCGCGAACACGGGGGCGACCCATCAGCGTGCTGGAGCTGGTCATGCTTGTCATGCTGCCCTTGCCACCCTTACCTCCAGCTCGGTACTGCTTCCATGCTGAACGTGCACTCCCCGCAAGTTCCGTGGAGAGTTCGCGCAGCGCGCCGACGAGGCCGTGATGTTCCACGAGCAGCTGGTCGTACTTGGCACGCAGTGAACGAAGATCTTTCACTTCGGCGGCTAAAGAACGAATGTCGCCCGTGATACTGCTCGCAGTGCGCTTTGCGAACGCGGCGCTGACACTGGCCTTATTGCTCGTCTTGCCAAGCTTGGAGGCGGCTGCGGTGCGAGTCTGGGACGGATTCTTTGTAGAAGTCTTCTTTGCCATAATAGAGAGAACAAGTGTAGTGCAAAGCAATGGCTAATGCAATGCTGAAGCACGTTCATTTTAAGTACAGGGAATAATTATCGCGTGCGTCGGAGTGACCGCCGCATCAATCGCGCCGGCTCGAAACTCACGCGCGCGGCAAGAGCCACTTGTTTCGCATGCGATCCAAGTCTGAATCACTCCAGAAATGCCGGGAACGCGTGTCATCAAGGACTGCGTTCACCCAGTCCGGATGGCGGCGAATCACCGCGTGAACTGCTTTGATCAGCGCCTTACGCTCCGGGCCAAATCCAATGGTTTCATT
>JBDKKN010000025.1:0-9665 GCA_039796075.1 Planctomycetota bacterium
TGGCGAGCTTGCAGAAGTTTGCGACGGTGAGTGGGGCGTCGGTGTCGAAGAACTCGACGGTCATATCGCCCTTGGCGGTCTTGATGGTTGCTGTTGACATGGGGCGGAATGATAGTCGAGGCAAGTGCAGCAGATGCGCCGCACGCGGCAACTACTTCAGCGCCAAACCCAATTGACTGGCAAGGCGGACGCAAGCGGATTTTGTCTGCTCGCTGCCGCGCCGGTTCGGCACGCCGGGTTCGATCCAGATTCGGTCAATGCGGAGGACGCCCGCGGCGCGATCGCTTGCCAGATCCACGCGGGCGATGAGCGCATCACCCACCAGTACCGGCATGGTGTAGTAGCCATGCACGCGCTTCGCCTTCGGTACGAACGCTTCGAAGCGATAGTCAAAATTGAACAACGCTTTCAGCCGGGCTCGGTCTCGTACCAATGGATCGAACGGCGTGAGAAGTCGCGGCGTCATATCGGGGTCGACCCGTGCCGCGGCGGCCTGCCAATGGCGCCGCGCGAACCCCGGAACGTCGCGCCGGGTTTCGCGTTCAAGCAGTACCGGCACCACCGTTCCCGCCTCGGCCTGCTCTTTGCACCACGCATTCGCTTCAGTCACTGTCACGGCATGCATGAACTGCGAAACTTCGCGCGCGGTGGCCGCACCGAGCCGTGTCAGTGCTTCGTTGCACGCCCATGCCACCATCGCGGCGCGCGTGGTTATAAGTGATGGCGTTCCGTAGACGCGTTCGCTCAGGTCATACACCTTTTCAAAGCCGTTCCGTGAATGGATCGCCAATTCACCGGCGCGCCACAAGAATTCCAGTGCAGATTTGTGTGGTGACCAATCCCACCATCCTTCCCCCGCGCGTGGGGGGCGCGGAAAGTCTCGCGTTGCCAGCGCGCCGCGTTCGGTGATGGCTTTCTTCACCGCAGCAAGTGTGGCGCGCCAACTTTTGCCAAGTCGTTCGCGCATCCATTCATCGCGAAGCATGCGTTCCTTGCTGCCTGCAAATCGATGTGCCCACCATGGCAGCCAGTCGTGGCGAATGATGCTGGCATCGTGCGTCCAATGCTCAAAGGCGGTGCGCGCAACCTCCGTGTGATGCGCAAGCAATGTAGGGGCATAGCCATCCAGCCTGGCATGCAGAATCAGGTGATGAGCCCGTTCCACTGAACTAATGCTGTCCACCTGCACGAATCCCAGTTGCCGAATGACCCGCAGTACTGACGCGCGAGTTGCTTTGGTCGGCGCTTGGTCCAGTCCGCAACCAGCAATCAGTAGCCGGCGCGCGGCTTGCTGATCCACAACCGGAGTGGTGCTTGCTTGCCGCGCAGCCCTCCGGGCACGATCGCGCAGATCACTTGCCAAGTCCGATGTCCTTGGGCGGATACTTTCTAAACGTAGCACCGTGCGCCTTCATTTCGGCGCCCATTGATGCCAGCCACGCGTTCATTCGATGCCCCACGGCGCACTCCTCTTTGGGGTCGATGTACAAATTGAAGAGCCACGGCGAGATTCCGACTTGGCGTTCGGTAGCCATGTCAATGGCGAGCCATTGCGATTCCGCCTCAGTGACGTGCAAGTGCATTTTGTACTCATACATGCGCATGGCCATGAGTGTTCCCTCATTCCACATGTAGACCTTTTCTCGGTGCGAAAGGCCAGCGTCGGCAAGTAGAAATGAAGTCTGATCAATGCCGTCGATGTACCGATCGGTGGGGATGCGGTCGGTTGCACCAGCAAGTGCAAGCGATGTATTGAACAAGTCCATCAAGTCGAACAGGTCATCACTCTGGCGACCGGGGGTGATCATTCCCTTCCATGATGCAATGCCCGGGACGCGCACGCCGCCTTCCCACGTGGTTGCTTTGCCGCCACGGAATGGGGTGTAGCCAGTATCTGGCCAGGAATCGAGTTGCGGACCATTGTCCGACGTCAGGAAGATAAAGGTGTTCTCCAGGACTCCCGCCTTATCAAGTGCCGCAACGATCTCGCCGACGTACGCGTCGACTTCAACCACCGCATCCTTATAGGCGTATTTACTTGCGCTCTTACCTTCAAAGGCCTTGGACGGAAAGTTGTCTGCGTGCACCTTCGCGAATGCATGTTCAAGAAAGAACGGCTGGCCGCTCTTGGCAAGTTCAGCAATCTTTGCAACGGTGAACTCCTTGAGCATGCGATCGCCTTCGGCAACATTCTCAATGCAATCAATGTGCATCACTTCGGTAGTGGCGCCGCCTTTGAAACCGTGCATCAGTCCTTCGCTCGCGCCGGTCTTGTGCAGCATTTCCAAGCGCTCGGGGTTGAGCACCAGATCTGGATAGCGCCGCTTGTCCACGCCCTGCGAAAGTTCTTTCTGCGCTGGATAGAAGCCGTAGAACTCATCGAAGCCAACATCCTGCGGACGCATGCCTTCCGTTTCACCAACATGCCACTTGCCGGAGAGCACTGTCTTGTAGCCAACAGTTCCAAGAATCGCAGGCAGCGACAATTCGTCTGCCCACGGATTTTTGGTGAGCTTGTCGCCAACAAGAATCGGGCGCGTGAGTCCGGTGCGAACCGGCAGTCGTCCGGTCAGGATGGCGGAGCGTGTCGGCGTGCACGTTGGTTGTGAATAGCACGCGGTGAGTTTCAGACCGCTCTGCGCGAGCGCATCAATGTTGGGCGTGGCTGCGCCAATAGCCGCACCGCCGCCGAAACATCCTGGATCTCCGTAGCCCATGTCATCGACGATCATCCACACGATGTTCGGCTTCTTGCCAGTAGTGCTTTGCCACGCAGCCAAGCGCGCGGCTACAGACTTGTCCTGTTCTACATGCGGGACCCCGGGCTCCATGGTCGCTGAAGTTCGCACCGCTTTGCTGAGTACCGACGCCGGGCCAAGAAGCGCCGCCGATGGTGCGACTGGGGCTGCGCCTGATTGTGGTGCAGAAGCTTGGCCGAGCGCGTGTGATTGAATGAGCGTCGCGCTGACTAGCGAAGCAATGAAGCGGGATGTGAGGCAGTGCATCATCTGGAAATCCTTGTCGCGTCGGCGCATGGGGTAGTGGTTGTTATGAAACGGCAAACGCGTGATTCACTGGCTCCGCAAGCGCGGATTGAGCAGACGCTAGCAGATTGTCGCTCAGCTTCCCGGGGTATTCAGTGCATCATTGATCACCACGAAGTGTGCTGCGCGCCGGTAGCCATCCGCATGCAGCGCAAAGGTCGGTTCGGCAACCGAGTGAAAGAACTTCTCTAGATATTCAATCGGCCATGGCCGATCGCCGGCTTGCTCACGGGCCACTGCGCGCTGCCACCGGGTTGTTTGTGGAGCGTCAACAAAGACCGCAATGTCAATATGCTGGCGCGGAAGCGCATGGAGTGCATGCAGCCCTTCCACCACCACTACATCTGCAGTTTCTACGCGCTGCTCGCCAATGCGCCGATGCTCCGCGAACGTCCACAGCGGAATGTTGGTGCCGCAGCCACTTCGCAGTGCCGCAAGGTCGCGTGCCAATCGCTCAAGGTCAGAAGATTCCGGAAGGTCGCGCAGATGTTCCGCCGTTGAGTGGTAGTCGGGCAGATAGTTGTCAGTACTGACCACGCACTCCGAGAGAGTGCGTGCAAGTGTTGACTTTCCAGCAGCCACCGCTCCGGTGACACCGATCACCGTTCGCTCGCCGCGGGCGCGTACCAGTTCCAGAATCGCTTCGGCGGCATCTGCAAATTTGACGGTACGCGGAGTAGGAGTCACAGTGGCAGGATAGGGCGGCGCGGGGTCTCCTATCCGTATGCTGCACCCGCACCGCTCGTGGCGGGCGCACTGGTCCGCCGGAGCACACATGCAGCAATACATTGGAATTCTTGGTGTCGTCGCCATTCTGTTCATCGGCTGGCTGTGTTCCACTAATCGCCGCGCCATCAATCGCCGCACCATTATTGTGGGCGTAACGCTTCAGTTTGTGATTGCATTTCTCTTGCTTCGCTTTCCGCCGATCGCTGCGCTGTTCACGCTGTTTGCAAGAGCAGTGACGCGGGTGATTTCCTTCGCAGATGAAGGAACTCGTTTCATCTTTGGAAACGCAGCCGATGCGTCGGGCGCGTGGGGATTCATCTTTGTAGTGCAAGTGTTGCCGGTGATTATCTTCTTTGCATCGCTGATGGCGGTCCTCTATCACTTGGGAGTGATGCAGCGCGTCGTTGCAGTGTTGGCGTCAATCATTCAGCGTGCGCTCGGCATCACTGGCTCAGAGGCACTTTCGGCCGCCGCGAATATCTTCCTCGGGCAGACTGAAGCACCGCTCACCGTGAAGCCGTTTATCGCCGGTATGACGCGATCCCAGATCATGTGCGTCATGGTGGGCGGGTTCGCAACTATCGCCGGAAGTGTGATGGCCGCCTACATCGTGCTCATTGGCGGACAAGATGAAGGTGCGCGCGTCGTTGTTGCCACGCACTTCATGACCGCCAGCGTCATGTCTGCATTTGCGGGCATTGTGATGGCCAAGCTGATGCTTCCAGAGACAGAAATCCCGCGCAAGGAGTCCATTGCGGATCTGCACACCCTGCCGCGCACTACCGCCAATGTCATGGATGCTGCAGCAGAAGGCGCTACCGATGGCTTGAAATTAGCACTCAATGTGGCGGCCATGCTGGTGGCGTTTGTCGCGTTGATTGCACTGCTCAACTGGCCGCTGGCTGCTCTGAGCGAAGTGAATGTCGACTGGCTACCGATAGCGCAATGGCGTCAATCTATGGGTATTCCTGTGCTTTCATTCCAGAACATCTTGGGGGTTGTGCTGCAGCCGCTTGCGTGGCTCATGGGCGCTGGTGCGGAGGCGCGTACGGTCGGTTCGCTGATGGGCGAGCAAGTGATTGCGACGGAGTTTGTTGCGTATGTTGACCTGGCTAATCAAGTGAAGGCACACACCATCTCGCCGCGTGCGGAGACCATTGCGACCTACGCCCTGTGCGGGTTCGCCAATCTTCCGTCGATCGCGATTCAGATTGGTGGGCTGAGTGCGATGGCGCCAAGTCGGCGTGCGGACTTTGCGAAGATTGCGCCGCGCGCCATGGTTGCCGGTGCATTGGCGTGTTGGATGACTGGTGCGATCGCTGGTGTGTTGGTGCCGATGTAATCCGTTGCATTCCATTTGTTGGTCGCCACTTCACCATGAATCATGCCACTACCAACACCCACCTTGAAGTGATCTGCGGCCCGATGTTCGCTGGCAAGACCACTGAGTTGATGAGTCGAGTGGCCCAGGCGCACGCTGTCGGATTGCGTGCAATTGCAGTGAAGCCAACGCGTGACACCCGCTACGGTCACAGTGAACTTGTTACCCACACGGGGCTACGAATACCCGCGCTTGCCGTCGATCGCATTGCGGACGCCCTGGAGCACACCCACGAGTTTGTGGCCATTGATGAGATTCATTTCTTCGCCGAAGAGGCAGTGGCGCCCATCCAAGCCCTGCTGACCCGCGGAACGCACGTCGTAGTTGCCGGCTGCGATATCGATCATTTCGGTGATATCTTCGCGCCCTTTGATGCACTCATCCCCATGGCGGGAACGGTGACGCGCATCACGGGCACCTGCGCCCGTTGCGGTGCTCCGTCCACTCACAGCGAGCGGATATCGGCTGTGACGGATCGAATCATCGTGGGGGGTATCGGAGACTTCCATGCAACCTGCGCCGCGTGCTTTCGACCAAGCGTGCGGCCACCGTCCTAGCCACATTCACCATGCCACACATCCACGAACACATTGATTTCACCGTCGCCATCTTTGTTGTGCATGCCGGCAAGGTGTTAGTGATCCATCACAAGAAGCTCGATCGGTGGCTGCCGCTCGGAGGGCACATTGAGTTAGACGAAGACCCCGAACAGGCCGCGCTGCGCGAAACCCTCGAAGAAAGCGGCTTGGAAGTGGAGTTGCTTGGCGAACGCCCACCGACCACTGGCCCCGGTACCCGTGCGCTGATTGCGCCGCGATTCCTAGACATTCACCGCATCAGTGAAACACATGAGCACATTGGCATGATCTATTTCGCCCGCCCCAAGTCAGGACAGGGTCCGGCGGGGCAGGTGACGCTTGCGCCTGCAGAGCATCACCAAATCCGCTGGTGCGATTCGCAGGAGTTAGATGCACTTGAGCCAGCAATGAGCGAGGCGGTGAAGTTCTATTGCCGCACTGCGATTCAGGAAGTGTGAGCCGCACTTTTCGCGGTCTGGGCCCGCGATGCCTTGATGATCGTCGCTGCCGCCTTCGGATTCTTGCAGCACTCAAGCAGCGCTGCAAGCATCAGTGGCGCCACAATCGTGGCATCCGATTCAATGACAAACATCGGCGTCTTCTCAGTGAGCTTGTCCCAAGTGATCTTCTCATTGGGCGTTGCGCCGGAGTAACTGCCGTAACTGGTAGTGCTGTCAGAGATCTGGCAGAAGTATGCCCACGGCTTCACCGGTTGCTGCAAGTCGTACTTAATGCTGGGCACAACGCAAATCGGGAAGTCGCCAGAAATGCCGCCGCCGATTTGGAAGAACCCAACGCCCTTGCCCTTGGAAAGCACCTTGTAATCGTCGTAGAGCTGACCCATGTATTCAATGCCGCTCTTCACAATGTTTGCACTGCAATCATTGAACTTCACATGCGATGCAAAGATGTTTCCGAAGGTGGAATCTTCGTGACCCGGAACAACCATCGGCAACTTTGCCTTCGCTGCTGCCAGTAGCCAGCACTCTTCAGGATTGCCTTGGTACTTGCTCTTTGGAATCGAGAGAATCAACTCATAGAAGTACTCGTGCCAGAAGCGGCGGTCGCCGTTCTTGCTGGCCTTCTTCCACATGGGCACAAGGATCTTCTCAACCGCCCGGAACGCTTCGTCTTCCGGAATGCTGGTGTCCGTCACGCGACGCATGCGCTGCTTGAGGATCTTGGTGTCATCCTTCTTTGTGAAGTAGCGATAGTCGGGGAAGTCCTTGTAGCCGTGATGCGCTACCAGTCGAAAGAGTGACTCCTCCAGATTGGCGCCGGTCACGCTGAGGCCGTGCACCAGGCCCGCACGGATCGCTGGAGCAAGGGTGATGCCGAGCTGCGCAGAACTCATGGCGCCGGCCACCGCCCAATACATCTTGCCACCGCTACCCACGTGGTCCCAGTAGGAGTACAACGCATCGCGCGTGGCGCGCGCGTTGAAGTTGCGATAGTTGTTGGCAACGAACTCAAGTACGGGGAGGGTCGGCGTTGGCATGGGGGACGGAATGTACCGGAGGTGGGGCACTGCTCGTGCCGCGTGCCCTCAACAGCGGATGCCATATCCTGCGCCCGCAATGCCCACCAAGCACCCCGCCAAGCCCCCATTCGTCCCTGCTGGTTTCGACCCCGATGCCGCCGCTACCGGCGACGGTCTCTTCGGTCTTGCCATCGGCCCGAAGGACGCGCGCATCGTGGTGATCCCGGTGCCGTTTGATGCCACCACCAGTTACGGTGCCGGCACCGCCGCTGGTCCCGCGCATGTGATGGAGGCGAGCAAGCAGGTTGATCTGCAAGACATTCAGTTTGGCGCAGTGTGGCAGGCGGGCATCGCCATGCTCCCTATTCCCAAGGACATCGCCGCGCTTTCAAAGAAGGCGCGCCGCGTGGCCGAGCCCATCATCAAGGTTGGTGGCGCAGTGCCGAGCAACAAGGCGAAAGCAAAGGCGCACGCGAAGGCGCTCGCAACAGTGAATGCCGCTAGCGAACGCGTGCATGGTTACGTTGCGCGCGAGGCCGAACGCATCCTGGACCGCGGTGCCATTCCAGCGGTGCTTGGCGGCGACCACTCCAGCCCGTTCGGACTGATCGCTGAACTCTCGTTGCGCCATCCAGGCATGGGCATTCTGCAGATTGATGCGCACGCTGACCTGCGCGATTCGTTCGAAGGTTTCACGTGGAGTCACGCCAGCATCTTCCACAATGTGATGACGCGTTTGCCCGGCGTCAACAAGTTGGTGCAGGTCGGAATCAGAGATTTCGGCCAGCGCGAAGCAGAGTTCATTGAGAACTCCAAAGGCCGCGTTACCACGTTCTTCGACCAACGCATGCGTGACCGCCAGTTCAACGGCGCCACATGGAGCGCCGTATGCAAAGACATCATCGCTGCGCTTCCGCACGAGGTGTACATCTCGTTTGACATCGACGGCCTGACCAGCGAGCATTGTCCGCAGACCGGTACGCCGGTTCCCGGCGGCCTCACATTCCCCGAGGTGTGTCATCTGCTGGAGATGCTTGCCAAGACCGGTCGCCGCGTGATCGGATTTGATCTCTGCGAAGTCACTCCGAGTACATCCGGCGATGAATGGAATGGCAGCGTTGGTGCGCGCATCTTGTACAAGTTGATGGGCTGCACACTGCTCAACGACTTCCGGCGCGAAGTAAAGAAAGCGCGTGCCGCCCGCTAGCGTTGGCTAGTTACGCTGACTCGATCGCCTCGCTCGTTCACTCGTTCATCTCGCCCGTTAGCGCTGCCCGGCGCGCGACTTCTTCCCGGTGGCCTTTTTGGGCGCGCCGTCATCCGGAAAGCGCGCTTGCACCATCCCGCGGACGGTGTCTCGATACAACGCGCGCTCCGCGGGAACGCCCGCCTTGTCGAGCGCCGCGTTGAAGTCATCAAGCATGCTCTTGGCGGTCTTGGCGTCTGGCGCATCTGCGAACGCCGCTTCCACCACGGTCATGGCGTACGGATTGCGCGCCAGTCCGGCGGCTAAGAATCTGCCGCACTCCTTGGCACGTTGCTCCGCGGGCAGCGCATCCCACGCGCGGCGCATCACCATGGTGTCCACCAATGACTCCAGCCCCACAGTGGCCCCCCATGCCACAGTCTGGTGGAAGATCATCGGTCGACGCCCGCCCTTGTCGTCGTAGTTCCATCCGGCGTGCACACCGGTGACTTCATCGCCACCAGTGGCATACTGCCCGCCCTTGCACGTGTATGTACGTGTCTTTGCATCAAAGTCCATCTGCACCATCGCGCAGTGACCGGGCTGCCCGGCCGTGGAAGCAGGCACGCCACAAATGCGCTCAGTACGCGCGCCGATGTTCCCCATGGTGCCGCACACGCCGCCATCTTTCCACATCATTTGAATGCTGCCGTAGCTGTACGGAAACGGACTCAATCGCCGCGCACTCTGCATGTCAAACTGCTGCGCGATATCGCCGATGTATTCGCCGTACGTTCGCATCTCACCAGTGTCACGAAACTTCGCCCAGATTTCTTCGCGCTCACGGAGCGGCTGATCATCGGCAACCAGCATCAATAACACCGGCCACGGTGCGTTGAGCGGAAAGCGCGGCCACGCACGCGCCGCGCGCACATCGTCAGGGAATTTCCACCGGTCATTACGGATGAACCACGCCATCGATTCCGAAGGCGTCGGCGCTGCATCACGCTCAGCCGGCATGCGTCCCTTCGCCCGGTACGCCGCCTGGAACATCTCATGCGCCGCAGCGATTCGCTTCCGAAGTTCAGCGTCATTCACGGCGTTCGTTGAATTCCAACCTACCGCGCCGTCGCCGCACTCAAGTCTAATGCTCTGCCCATGCGCCTCCATGTACGCATTGAATTCGCGCTGCAGTCCAGCGGATGCAATCACATCCGCAGCAACCAGTGGGCGGGCCATCTTCCGAGTGACCTCGACTGCCTGCCCG
>JBDKKN010000026.1:0-4294 GCA_039796075.1 Planctomycetota bacterium
ATACTTCCAGGGCAGTATGCAAGCCCGTGAATCTCATCAGGTAACCCTTGGATTACTGGCGCAGGGACACTGAAATCCGTCTCAATGAATTGGAGATTGGGGTGCTGCTCCAATTCCCGAACGGCGCGAGCAAGAACATAAACGCGGTGACCAGCTGCAAGCAACTGTTGAGTGAGGGCTTTTCCGATTCCGGAACTACCGCCTGCAATGACATAGTTTTTCATTGAGTGAAGATCGTAGGCGTCATGTTTGCCAAAGCGATTTACATTGAACGCCTCAAACGGAATATTTTCGTTGCCAATAAATCTCTTTGAAGGCAGCACGCCTTCTTTGAGTAAATCAAGCGCGGCGGTGTTACATTGAACGCATGGAACTGCCGCTTCACAGTGGACTTGTCGGGCGCCCGCTCGCGACGCTGGAAAAGAGAAGTCCTATCAATTAGCTCAATTGCTAGAGCGGGCGGCTGTTAACCGCCAGGTCACTGGTTCAAGTCCAGTCGGGGGAGTTCAACCGATCAGCCTCACGCGAGGCGATCGGTTTTTTTATTTGCGTGCAAGAGGAAAATCCTTTGTGATTGACGCCGGATATCTGCTCTCGAAGGACTTCGTAAAATCTCAGCGCAAAGGCAAGCAGACTTTTACTGGCAACTTCTCATATGAAAAGTTCAGCGCGTGCGCACTGACTCGAGAGCGGGCAGTTTCAATAGGGTTCTGCGGAACAGATACCATGCCTGTGTATCACAGTTATTCGGAAATCCGTACATTCACCTGTTCGGCAAGGAGATCATCATGAAAAAGAAACTGATCGTCGTCGGATGGCTTGCACTGGGGTTTACTATCATGTGCATAATCGGGTACTACCACGCTCAGAAAAAGTACACAGATCCGCATTATCTTTCGACTATTGCTGCAAAGCGAATAGAGCTTCTCACCTCAGGATCCAAGTGTTTTCTGGCCTATCCGTTGGAAGGCGGCAATCGGATAACCTACGACGTGGATGCAACTACTATTCGGTCATTTACCGACCTGCCGTCTTTACCAGAATTTGATACACCGCAACATGTCATCATCCCGATGAATGATGAAGTAACGCAAGCGTTGTTGGCCGGTGGGCTAATAGCCTCGATGAAGTACAGTGTTGGAAGCGCCGTGAAATCAGTTCGCAATCCCAAGGCGAAGATAGCAATGGTCCTCGTTGCCGCTGTCTGCACAATATGCGGCTATGTGGGCGGGGACGTGATCTATCGACATGTCAATCCTCCTGAGTATTCGAATGAGATGAAGACCTTGCTCAAGCAGCCGGACACCTGGAACTTCCTCGCGCAGATAACTTGGCATCGGTTCTCGATACAGGGCGCGATCCCACCGAGGAACCCTATAAGCTCAGCAGACATTCTGAACGCAATCGCATCGAGCCGAACAACGCCTCGGACCGTACAGTGACCCCTGCGCGGCTCACTTCCGGTCAAGGCGGACGTTCGGCGGAGAACATCAAACCATGAAAACTCAAACCATACTGCGGGTCTGCGTCGTTCTGGAGTGGGTCGTCTATATCATTGGTGTCGGACTGTCATTTGTGCTTCAGGACAGCCTCCCGACGCCACTCAAGGATTGGCTGGTTGCGGAAGCTGAGCGCGACATGGCAGTGCACGAGCTAGTTCTCTTGGGCGGCGGCGTGGCGGTGCTTTTGCTCGCAGCAATTGTAGCCAGTGTTGGTTTGTTTTTCCTTCAGCGCTGGGCGGCTTGGCTTTATCTATTCTCTTTCATTGTTGGCTGTCTGCTCTGTCTATTTTATGGCCCTGTCGTTGAGCACGGAGTAGCAGACGTCGTGGGTGATGTGGCCACTTTTCTGTCGGGACTCGTTCTGGGATTGGCGTTTTTCACAGATGCGTTGAGGACTGGTGGGGTGAGGGCCGAACCAATCACTGGAGCGAACGCGGGCTAACGCCCGCGTCGCTCAGTTCGAGCGTTGGGCGACTTCAATCTTCTCCAAGGCGATCTCCAAGGAGAACCTCAAACGGAAGATTTTCGTTGCGAATAAATCCCTTTGAAGGCAGCGCGTCTTCTTTGAGTAAATCAAGCGCGGCGGTGCAACATGAAACGAATGAAACCTCCGCTTGTTAGCAAGCACGAATGCGCCGGAGGAGGAATGAACGGGGTAGGGGCTGACTGCGCGGTGAATGGGTGGTATAATCACCGCAGATCATGCGGCGAAAAACGACTTACATTTACGAACGCGCCGGCTGGCCGGAGTTCACCTGGGACGGCGAATCGCTCGCCGGGCTATTGGCAACTGTGCGTCACAAGCAGGGTCGATTGCTTGGAAGAATGGAGGCGATGGGATTCGACCTGCGGGCAGAAGCGAGCCTCGCAGTCTTGACGAGTGACGTTGTGAAATCCTCTGCCATCGAAGGCGAACACTTGAATCCAGACGAGGTCCGATCCTCGATCGCACGGAAGCTCGGACTGCGCATAATTGCACTGCCGAAAGTTGGACGTGATGTCGAAGGCGTTGTGGACATGATGCTCGATGGCACGCGAAACTTTGGCAAGCCGCTTACGAAGAAGCGTCTTTTCGACTGGCACGCATCGCTCTTTCAGAGTGGCAGAAGTGGGATCCGTCGGATCACGGTCGGAGGATGGCGCAAGAAGAAGGCGGGAGCGATGCAAGTTGTCTCTGGACCGATCGGACGGGAGAAGGTGCACTTCGAAGCGCCGGAGGCGCGCCGCCTTGAAGCGGAAATGGCGCGGTTCATCAAGTGGTTCAATGCGCCGTCCGCAACGGACCCAGTGCTCAAAGCGGCAATCGCGCATTTCTGGTTCGTGACGATCCATCCATTCGAGGATGGCAACGGGCGCATCGCCCGTGCGATCGCGGACATGGCGCTCGCGCGCGCCGACGGCACGAAGGATCGGTTCTACAGCATGTCGTCACAGATCGAGAGTGAGCGCAAGAACTACTACTTGAAACTGGAGTCTGCCCAGCGCGGCGATGTAAACATTACGGATTGGCTCGACTGGTTTCTCGGTTGCCTGGACCGCACTATTGGCGGCGCCGATCAGACGCTTGGCACCGTCCTGAACAAGTCGCGTCTCTGGCAGCGCATCAATCTTCGACCAGTCAACGAACGCCAACGCCTCGTCATCAACCGGATGCTGAACGGATTCGAGGGGTTCCTCTCAACATCGAAGTACGCGAAGTTGGCGAAGTGTTCGACGGACACGGCCCTTCGCGATATCCGCGAATTGCTGCAGCGCGGCATCTTGGTGCAGAACTCCAGCGGTGGTCGAAGCACGAGCTACCGGCTCGGCGATCCGGACGATGTCCGCGACTGACGTGGACGCGGCGCCTGGTGAATATGCGGCATAGCGCGCTTCTCGCAAGACGGCCGCGCAATCCGATGCGCAGGCAGAGCTGTCCGCGTTGGAGAAGTAGGTCCACGCAGTGGGGTCGGAAAGATCGTGTTGTTTATCCGCGTGCGCGAGGGGGGTGCTCAGGAGCCCGATCCCAGCGGCGAGCGCCAAGAGAAATGTGAGGCTACGGCAGGTGATCTGATTCAACATGGCAACCTCCGTGTGGTCCGTTGATAGGAATTCGCTGTTGATAGGAATTCGCTTTTCTAGCATCGCGGGCAAGCACCAAACAAATCCACTGTGAAGCGGCGGTTCCGTGCGTTTAATGGAGCACAGCGGTCCTGAACTGCAAATGTTATTGATAGGAATTCGCTTTTCTAGCATCGCGGGCAAGCACCAAACAAATTCACTGTGAAGCGGCGGTTCCGTGCGTTTAATGGAGCACAGCGGTCCTGAAACACAAATGGCAGGCTCGTTGGCAACCTTCGCCCTCGCCGCGGAGCGGTTTCCGCTCGTTCCCCTACCCCTCGGCGGTGTTCGCGTCACTGGATATCTCGCGACAATTCCAGGCGACATCCACGGCGACTTTGAAATCTTTCAAATCGCGTGTGTCACAGCTGCTGCGGCCGTACTTTCGATTTCATCTTGAATTCAATTTGAATTCAATTTGGACCGCATCATCCGCACGGTGTTTGTCCCAGAAGTCGTCATAGTTCAAGTGCCAGCGCAGGGACGCAGCGAAGCAATTCTGGGCGTTGGGCAGATACGGCGAATCTGCGAAGACATTGCCCCGAGATAAATGCATGCGCGACTTGACTTATGTAGTCTATAGGCTACACTTGGAATGATGCGTGTCAGAATGACCGTGGCATATCGGGATTGGATCAACGGTCTGCGTGACCACCAGTCTCGTGCTCGAATCCAGGTTCGAGTCGACCGCT
>JBDKKN010000027.1:0-18785 GCA_039796075.1 Planctomycetota bacterium
AATGGCGCAAATTGCGCGCCCATCAACGTCTTGGCAACCAACGTCACCACGATCAGAATTGGAATCAGCCCCAACAGCGTCTTGTATGCCAACGCGGAAGCCATGGCGGGCAAGTCATCAGCCATGGAGCGGCGGTACAAGAGATGTGCCACGCGAGCAAGTCGTGTCACCACGGTGACGGCATTGCCATCCGATATCCGTGCGCCGTGATGCGTTGAATTGGCTTGCGCGTTGGTCATAGCACGCAGTGTACGGACCGCGTTGCTGCGGGTTCAGCGAGTGATGAACACGCCCCACTGATTGACGCCATTCTTCGCATCGGGCTTTCCGGTGAGGCGCTGCTCGCCGTCGGCGCCGCCAGCACTGAAGCGATTTGGCCCTTCCGTGTCGCGGAGCACGCCCAGGCTGGTGCAGCGCGATGTGTCCCAGTGGTACGCGTTACTGTCTGCCGCGCCTTGGCTCGCACCGGTCGCGCGGTAATCATCGCGGCCGGCCAGATCAATCAGCATGCCGATCGCTTGTTGCGCAGCGGCTCCTTGGGAGAGGCCGTCCGCTTGATAGCGGTCATCACCAGCGCGATCCACCAGTGCCGCCACCGACATGTCCCATGCAGCGCCTTGACCGGCAGCCGTCATGCTCCAGTAGATGTCATCGCCGTTATTTTCTAAGAGCACTCCAAACGCTTGGTGCGCCGCAGTGCCCTGCGCGTAGCGATTTCCATAGTAGAGGTCATTGCCGCCCTCGTCGCGCAGGATGCCCATGGACAAGTAGTAGCCGCACCCTTGACCAAACTCACCCGCTTCGTACCGATCATTCCCGGCCACATCAACCAGCGCGCCCACGCCGCCCGCTGCGCCTGCTCGGTAGCCAAATCCAACACCCTGTGAGAAGGACGCGTGCACCGTGGGGGTTTCGTACGCGCTGGGTGTTGTTCCATCGGCGCGGTATCGATCGTTGCCGCTCGCGTCCAGAAGCAGTGCTGCCGATCCCGGTCCGCCGCACCCTTGCGAGAACATTTCTGACGAATACTGATCGCTGCCACCAAGATCGCAGACCGCGCCGATACCAGCGAACGCTGCGCCGATGGTCCATGTTCCGCCAACGTACGTGTCATCGCCAGCGCGATCGACCACCATGCCCACGCCGAATACCGCTGCACCGAGTCCATTGTGTGGGGACTCGTAGCGATCGTTTCCAGCGTAGTCATCAATGACCGAGACGCCGCATGCGGCACCACCTGGGCCCGCAAGCGGCGCGGCGCCGTCTGCTGCGCGCGTCCCTGAATATGAGTCGTTTCCTGCAATATCAATCACCAACCGACTTTCCACAACGCCCACACCCCATTCGTAGCGATCATCGCCTGCGATATCAAACACGGCGGCAATCTTGGTCATGTCGTAGCGATTTGTGCCGGCGCCGCCAATCACCAGCCAACCGATTTCTGGCACCAGTTGCGTGGACAAGACGGTGCCATCCACGGCGCCAGCAAGTTCGGCGGGCAGCGCTTCGGTATCAAACGCCTTCCAGTCACCACTCACTGCAAGTGCGGTGTCAAAGTGTCCAGCAGCGCGCACCAATGCAGTGCGATCAAGGCTGGCTGAGCTCTGCATAGCGCGCGACAACGCATCTGGAATTTGCGCGGCGCGTGCCGTGGTGGACTCAGCGCTGGCAATCGCTGCGCGCGCAATGCGTTCGCGTTTCCCATCGCCAAGTGCACTGGTCAGCGCTTGCGTGATGATGAGATTTGATTCGTTCAGTAGAAAGTCCAGAGCAAACAGCGCGCCTTGCGGATCCACCACGGGCATGGTGCTCTGTTCTTCACCGAGTGTGCATGCAATTCCGAACGCGCGTGCTGCATATCGCGCCACTGCTCGGTATGGTCGGGCCGAACCTTCGGCAGCAGGTTGGGTGACGGCGTTGGCAATTTCTGGAACCGCAAACGGTTGCGCGAATCCCAGACGCACGGCGCCAACCAGTCCGCGCGATGGAAAGAGCGTCGGCGTGGTAGAAAATAGCGCGGAAAGTCGGCGCATATCTTCAGTCCGTCCAGCGTCCGCAATCACCGCACCCACCGCAGTGCGCGCGTCGAGCGGCAGGACCAGCGCCGGGGCGCCAATGCTGCCTGCGGGGCCGGTTCCAGAAGTCAGTAGCAGGAGGGCGGCGGCAAGTATCGACATGGCGCGAACCATACCCCGCTCCGGCTACTATGGCGCGATGCGCCGCCTCGTATCACCGACCCACCCCTATCAAGACGACTCGCGGGGACCGCGCATTCAGAAGGTGCTCGCTGACGCGGGTATCGGCTCGCGCCGGGCGTGCGAGGAGAGCGTGGAAGAGGGGCGTGTCACCGTCAACGGTCATCGGATTGATGGCCTTCCAGCGTGGGTCGACCCAGTCAAGGATCACATTAAGTTTGATGGTCGACGCATTAAGGCGCCGGAGCGCGAAATTTACGTCATGCTGTTCAAGCCCAAGGGCTACGTCAGTACCAACAGCGATCCGGAGCGGCGCCCACTGGCGGTGGATCTGGTGCAACATCCGTCCCACGCGCGGCTCTATCCGGTGGGGCGACTGGACATCGATGGCTCTGGTCTCTTGCTCATGACCAACGACGGTGCGATCGCCAATCGGCTGACGCATCCGCGCTTTGAGATGTACAAGGGCTATGAGGTCATGGTCAGCGGACGTGTTGAAGATTCAGACATTGCGCGGCTCGAACGCAGCATCTTTGCGCCGGCCGTCAAGGGACATGAACCCGATCGCGCATCCAAATCAAAGCTGGTGATTCTGAAGCGTGATGCGGCGCGCACACTTCTCTACATGGAGTTGCGTGAAGATGGCAATCGCCAGGTGCGCGAGATTCTTGCCACCGTTGGACATCCAGTAAAGAAATTGCGGCGCGTGCGCATGGGACCGCTGCAGCTCAAAGGATTGCAGGCAGGCGAGTGGCGCGAACTGACGCCGAAGGAACTGGCAGTGCTCAAGGAGCACGCGTTCGCCACGCCGCAAGAGCGCGCTGCGCGCAAGGAAGCGGAGCCAGACATGGCTGTTCGCCGTGCCGAGGCTCGCGCCCGCAAGGCTCGACCGGGTGCCGCGCGTCGGCCAGAAGCAGCGCGTGCAAACCGTCGTGGCGAGGGAAGAAACCCGCCACGCAAGGAAGAAACACGTGCACGTCGCGGTGAAGGACGCCACGCGCCGCGTAAGGATGACGAACGCGGACGCCGCGCGGCGCCTCGCGGTGAAGGTCGTGCGGCGCCTCGCGGCGAAAGTCGTGCAGCGCCTCGCAGTGAAGGACGTGCGGCGCCTCGCGGCGAAGGACGTTCGGCGCCTCGCGGCGAAGGTCGTTCCGCTCCCCGCGACGAAGGTCGCGCAGCACCGCGTGGCAAGGGCCGCGCTGGAGCACGGGTGGAAGCGCCCGTTGGTCGTCGCGGTGATACGCAGCCGTCTACTCCGCGTCGTGGCCCAACCAAGCCACCGCGTCCACCGGGACCGGTGAAAGCACCACGCGCTGCTGGCGAACGAAACTCAAGGAAGTAAGCACATGCCTCAGTATGAATATGCCTGCGAAGATGATGGTGAAGTGATCGTTCTCCTCCGCCCCATGCGTGATGCGGATGCGCCGGTCGAAGACCCGGCTGGTAAGGGCCGGCATTTCACGCGCAAACACAGTGTGTTCGGTGTTGCTGGTTCATCGGTGGGCCAGACGCATGTACACACCGGATCATGTTGCCCATGCGGTAAGCCACAGAGTCAGTGCGGGAACGGTTGAATCAATGAAGTCAAGTAACTCACAGCAGAGCCAGTCGAGCGGTCTCGCCGACGGCGTCATTCTCCACGGTGTTGATTTCTCCGGAGCAGATTCCGGCGGAGCAGCAAAGATTCGCGTCATCACCCGTGACATGTCTTCGCTCCGAACCCCCGTTGAATCAATGGGACGGCTCGACCGCCGTGGACTCGTTCGTGCCATCCTTGCTTCACGTGATGACAAGCGCGCGCATGTTTGGCGCGTGGACGCACCCATGTCAATCCCCGCGGAGATCGTTCGCGAATTTGGATTGGCAAATGACTGGATGGCAGTGGCACGCTGGATGCAGGGCCTGGCATCGCCGCGGTTGTGGCGCGGAGCAGTCCGCGAACGCACGCGTCGCGAGCCACGCCGCGCCTGCGACATCGCCATGAATACGCCCATGTCGCCACTGAACCTGCGCGTCTTCAAGCAGACGTGGACATTCATGTGCGAAGTTCTCTTGCCGCTCGCAGAAGAGGGCATTCGGATCGAACCCTGTCTCCCCGGCACATCGGGCGACGTAGTGGTGTGCGAAGGTTGCCCGGCATCAATCTTGCATCTCAAGGGCTGGCCGAAGCGCGGTTACAAGGGTGCCGGCGACCCGCCCATGAAGGTGCGCGCGGAAATCATTCGTTTGTTGAGCGATTCCAAGGTTTCCATCCCGCCGCAGATTGTCAGCGAAGCCATTCAAGACGAGGAAGGCGACATGCTTGACGCCATCATCCTGACCATGCCAACCGTGGCCGCCGTGGTGCCCGAGGTTGCCATGGTTGAGGGTTGGGTGTACTGAGCGAACACCGTGCCGATGGCTTTTGCGGCTTTTGCAAATTGGTTTAGGATTCCCGCATGATCCCGGCGGCAAACGATAGTTCGGCTGCACAGTCTTCCAACCTGCACTCGCAGTCTGGGGCGCCTGTTGGTGTGCGATTGCCGCCAGAAACGCCGCCAGCAACACCGCCAGAAACACCGCCAGAAACAATCCTGCGCGGACCGGATCTAGCAACCCTCGGTGAGCCGAGCGCGCGCACGCTTGCGGAGATTGATGCACTGCTCGCGCGCGCCGCTACCGAAGTGCAGTTGGGGATGGAGGAGGGCGTGGGGCGCATCGGTCGCTACACGCTGGTGTCGCAGATCGGTGAAGGTGGGTTCGGCACCGTGTGGCTTGCTTCTCAGGAACAGCCAGTGCGTCGACTGGTGGCGCTCAAACTACTGCGTCGCGACCCCGGCTCGCGGTTAGTACTTGCCCGATTTGAGAACGAACGCCACACCTTGGCGCTCATGGATCATCCCAACGTGGCGACCGTGCTTGATGCCGGTACCACCGATGATGGACGGCCATGGTTTGTCATGCCGTTCATTGACGGCCTACCCATCAACACGCTTTGTGACGAACGCCGCCTGCGTCCGCGTGACCGGGTGCGCCTGTTCATTGATGTGTGTGCTGGCGTGCAACACGCACACCAAAAGGGCGTCATTCATCGCGATTTAAAGCCCGGGAATATTTTGGTGACCCGCAGCGCTGATCGCGCGATTGCCAAGGTCATTGACTTTGGCGTTGCCAAGGCGGTCGATCCATCGGATGCCGCCAGCCTTCGAACCGCTGAGGGGCAGCGCCTGGGAACACCGCAATACATGGCCCCCGAGCAGTGGATGCACGGCGCGGGAATTGCCGACGCGCGCAGCGACGTGTATGCGCTGGGAACCGTGCTCGCCGAATTGTTAGTGGGCGGACCGCCGTCGAAACTGCCGCGTAGCCCGCTGGAAGTTCCTTGTGTGGTTCCACCGAGCGCGTGGCTTGCCGAGATGGCGGCTGCGAACCCGGATGCCGCCGCTGCCGTGGCAGCCGCGCGTGGAATGAAACCGGACGAGCTGGCCGAAGTAGTTCGCGGTGACCTGGAAGCCATCGTCCGCCGCGCGACCGCCGCGCATCCAGAGGATCGCTACGCATCGGCGGCAGCACTGGCGGATGACCTCCATCGATACTTGGATGGATTGCCAGTGGCTGCGCGATTGCTCGCACCCTGGGAACGCACATGGCGCATGGTCCGCCGCCATCGACTTGCTACCGCACTTGCCGTTGTAGCCGCACTGGCCATCGTGGGCGGATTGGTGCAGTTTGCACTCTGGACCGCGCAGGCGAGCCATCAACGACAGTTGTCGGAGACGGCGCAGCGCCACTCTGACAGGACGATGCAGTTTGCGCAGTCGATGATTGAAGACATGGTGGCGCAGCAGAGTGCCACCAAAGATCCCGCCGCTGGCAAGGAAGTGTTTGGGCGCATTGAGAAGTTGGTCGACACCGTCGCCGTTGATGATCCGCTGGTCGCTGGACGACTGGCAGCGATTGTTGTCCGTGGTCACCAGGAAGCGTGGCAGCATCGCAGCGCGTATGAGCTCTTAGATCGATCGTTTGACGGGGTGCTCAAGGCTGATCCAGCCGGCGAAAGCACGGCATTTACAGAGTTAGCACCGCTTTACTATCGCATGGCCTTGAAGTACGACCGCGCCAGTGCAGCCGTGATCGGTCCAATGATCTTTGCGCGTCTCTCAGCAAGTGGCGACATCCGCAGTGCACAAGCGCGCGCGCTCATTCCGCTGATGTGCATGGAACGTCAGCCGTGGCCGTTCTTCTCACCAATCACTGATCCATCACTCCGGGTGATGGCAGCGCAGTGGTACGCCTCGCTGCTTGATGATCCAATTGATGCGGGGTGCACCTATGCACTCAGCAGAATTTCGACACTCGTTCGTGCCGATGGATTTCCCAACCGCAGCGCGGAAGTATTTGCAGCGCGGGGATACCTTGAGCAGCACCTCTCGCCCAACGACCCGGAATTGCTACTTGCGGAAACGCAAGTGTTCACCATGATGTCGATTGATGGTCTCAACAGTGATGACATGGTGCAAAGCATGACCATGTTGTGTGCTCGCATGGAGCATCACTTTGGTAGCGGCGCCTCGCGCACGGTCAACGCTCATTGGAATCTGGCGTACGCATGCGCCAACTTGGGTCACTTTGACGACGCATACCAGGTCTATAGACGGTTCTTATGGCCGGAATACCACCGGCAAATTCCGACGGACGGATTACGCCCGTGGTATTTGGCATTCTTCGCCCCGATTGCCTACCGAGTCTGCGACTACGACACCGCGTATGAATGCGCCATGACCCAACTTGGCGATGCCATGGCCGCGGGTGGTGATGGCAAGGGGGTCGTTTCGACACTGTCTGCGCGGGTACTTGCCGGGGTTCTTGCAGCATGGGGCGACGAGCCGGGCGCGCGTGCGGTGGAGACGCAATTTGGGGTGCAACGTTTACCTGAGGGAACAGACAATTGGTGACGAGTGCATGAAGGCCGATCGATCGTGGTACACCCGTGTTGGAGACTCCCAATGCATTGCACACCTATGACTTCATTCGCCGTGATCGTGGCCGCTTCGCAACTCTTTGCGGTTGCAAGCAACCCCATCGCTACGTCCATGCAAACGCCGCCCGCCGCCGCACCGGCACCAGCCATCGCTTGGCCCAAGGATGAAGCTGGACTCAACACGCTGGCAACCGGTCTCCTTGATGGCTGGTTCCAGAAGATGGTCGCCAAGGATCGCGCAGCGATTGAAGCTGGCATGCAAGCAAACTTCCAGCGAATCAATTTCGAAGGCGCCTTTGACCGCACCGCCGAAGTGGCCGCCATTACCGCGCTTGGCGTCACTGCTCCCACGGTCAGCGGTGTCCGTGCTACGCGCGTTGGTGATGCGCTGGTGGTGACCTGTCTTGTAAAGGCCGGAGAGTCCGTGAATGGCAAGAAGCTCCCCTCCGAGCCCGCTCCGCGACTAGCGGTGTGGCAGCAGGTTGAAGGAGCATGGCGATTGGCTGCATGGGCTTCGCTGGAAATGCCCGCTGTCCGCCCCGCGCCCACTGCACCGCGCTTCGCCGGTGATGCTGCGCTGAACGCCACTGGATCCGCGCTGCTCTCCAAATTTCTCATGGCGCAACACGCCAAAGACTTGCCGACCTTCGACGGAATGCTTGCCGAAGGATTCCAAGTGGTGAATTTCAAAGGTCAAAAAGAACGCGCCGACATGATTCGTGGCGCCAAAGTTGCCACCACTGAGTCCCCGGTGATCGCTGACGCGCGCACCACGCAGTGCGGCGATCTGATGGTTGTCACCTGCACGTTGACCATGGGACAGAAGGTCGGTTGGGACACCGTGCCCGCTGATCCAGCCCCGTTCTTAGCAGTGTTCCAAGGTTCCGGGGCGGCGGTCAAGGTCATCGCGCTGGCGAATACCAACAAGCCGAAGTAATTCACCGTACGTCGCGGAGTGATCGCAATCGGCGCGCGAGCAGGGCACGTGCAGAGACTAAGTCGCGATGCGCGGTGGCCAAGCTGACACTCACCAAGCCAGCCACCACGTCCATAGAAATGCCTGCCACTGAGTGCAGCGTGACCACTTCCATTTCACGTGGATGCGTGCCGGCAAGATCGATCATCGCTTTCTCAAGAAGCTCAAGGTCGGCGCGGCTTGATGCGTCCGGCGCGTCCTCGCGCAGCCCGGCACCGACTTCTGTGTCGAGCCGTTGCGTCATGCGGACGTCACGTTTCAGAGCCAGACGTGCACGGCGGCGGTCAGCAATCACGCGTGTCATGAACACGCTGGCCAATCCACGCAGATGCGCGTCATTCACGGGCAAGTCATCCTGCTTCATGAGCCGTAGCACCGTCTCCGTGACCAATGATGTCGGTGCAAGCGCAGCAGCGCCAAAGCCCAGTGTTTCGTGTTCAGCGCGCAGGGTGCGCGCGGCCAGATCACGCAGCGCGGGATAGTGGCGCCCGATGAGTTCAGCAAAGGCGCGCTGGCGATCCGGATTGTTCAGGTCGACGAGATGTTCCACGATGAGAACTTTATACGCCGCGCGTCTGCGGTTCCCAAATGATTTTGTGCATTTGTGTCTGCATCCGCACGGCGAGGCGATCAGCAATAATCCATTCAGCCAGCGAGCGTGGCGAAAGTCCAGGGCAACCAGCAATCTCCAGTCCCTTGGGCTGCGCCCACGCAGCACTCATCAGAATGGCGCCCAGCTCGCCGCGCTGCACACGTTCCGTCAAGCCGTGCTCAGCGATGGTATTCACTGCCCATTGGTAATCGGCACGGTCGGTGAGTACGAACTTCACCTCATCGCGGGCGCGCAGGTTGGCAATGTTGGACCACAGATTGCGGGCGCTCTCACCGCTTCCAGGCGTCTTGATGTCCAGGATGCGGATGGAGCGTTCGTCGCACGGCGAAATATCCAACGCTCCAGACGTCTCAATCAGCACGGTGAGCCCGTGGTCGCAGAGCAGACGGATCAGGTCGAACGAACGCTTCTGAGCCAGAGGTTCGCCGCCGGTGAGTTCAACCAGCGGGCAGCCGGTGGCCAGCACCGCGTCGACAATCTCGCCGAGCGTTGCCGTGCGACCTTCGCGGAACGCGTACTCCGTGTCGCAGTAGGTGCAGCGCAATGGGCAGCCCGTCAGGCGTACAAAGACGCACGGAGCGCCTGCCCAGGTGCTCTCGCCTTGGATGGAGTGAAAGATCTCGTTCAACCGAACGGTTCCGGTGCGCGGATCAGTATGAGCGCTGTCCGCCGGTGCCGGGGTTCCGAGCACTGTGCCGGCAGCAGCCGCCTTGGCGCCGGAGCAGGTGGGCATCAGGTGCTGGAGTGGGTTTGGCTGCATGAGACTCCCAAACTGTACGGTCTCCGGGCTGCTTTGGAATGCAACACGGGAGGCGCCGTTGGGCGCCTCCCGTGAATGCCCGGAAGAGGACTCGAACCTCCAAGGGATTGCTCCCACCAGCACCTCAAGCTGGCGCGTCTGCCAGTTCCGCCATCCGGGCGATGGATCTGTCGCGCAGGCCAAACCTGCTGCGGAGGGTCGAGGAGTATAGCAACATGCCCCCGCCGTTCAACGGCGGGGGCATTTGTAATAACTATGGACACTGGGTCATTTGCCACCCAGGGGACGTTCGGATTACGGGGTCCAGTTTCCGAGCAGAACGCCCAAGTCGCTACCCCCTACCGGTCCGCCATCGCCATTCAAGTCGTAGGTGAGTGTTCCCCACGCTCCGAGCAGGATGCCCATGTCAGCACCGTTGACGATACCGTTGCCATCAAGGTCGCCGATGATCGGCAGCACGCAGTTGGCACCGTAGACGCGCACGTCATCAACACCGGCTTCCACGATGGAACCGCTACCCAAGTCTTGCGCACGGAAGCGCAAGCGCACCTGCGCCGAAGGCGTGACGTAGTTGTTGATGCGGAAGGTCTTGTCGACCCAGACGCCGGCGTTCTCGGCAACATTCTCAAGCTGAATCCAAGTGGCACCGTTGTCAGCAGAGATCTCAACAGGCATGCTGTCGGCGTTCGGGGCACTACCGGCGTTGTTGGAGTACCAGCGCGAGTAACTCACGTATGCCTCGGCGAGACCAGTGCAGTCGTAGGCTGGCGACACCAAGGTGGTGCTGCCGCCGTCAACGTCGGCTTCGCCCACTACGCCGCCAGTTCCCTGACCAGTGATCCACGCCTTGACGCCGGGGCTCGGAGTGTGGTCATCCTCTGGCTGAGCGGTCGTGCCGAGCGGATCAACGCGGGTCCAGATGCCAGTGGTAGCTGCATCGCCGGTGGCGCCGACGGTCCAACCGGTGGTCGCCGCTTCAAAGTCGTCTGCCACCACTTGGGTGATGCCGTTCGCCACGGTGCCCATGTAGAAGGCCGTTGGTGCAGTCGCTGGCGAATAGCTGGTGACGCCGGTGCTGGACTGAGCCGAGACGTAGAAGTCCAGCGCGGAAGGGCACGTTCCACCTGGCAGATTCACCTGGTAGAGGTTCGATCCAAGGTAAGTCATTGGATATTGCGTGTACGTACTTGTTCCGCTGACCTTGCCGTACAACTTGGCGGTAGCCGTGTTTGGAACGCCCGCGCCCGAATCAATCTTTACCTGCATGGAGGTACTGCCATCCGGTGCGATCACGGTTGGAAGTCCCTGAGGGAAGCTGAATTGCAGCAGCGCGAGCGGTGGGCCTGGCAGTCCGTGCAGGGTGAATGAGTCGTTGATGGCGGAGTAGTTCGGGGTTCCGTCAGCAATGTTCCCGTTGTTGTCATCGAGCGTCAAGAAGTCGATGGTGATGTCTGCAGCGATGGTTGAGATGTTGCCGTGCAGCAGGATGGAGTTGACGCACAAGTCAGCAACGTCAGCGCGGTAGGTGCTCGGGTAGGTGACTGCAAACCGATTGCGCAGATCCCAGCAGCAGCCCGAGATCAATTGTCCGCAGGAGTGGATTTCGCTGCCGCAGGTTGCGCCGGACGAAGTGGAGCCCGTGGCGCATGAGGTGGCATTGAACTGGCAAGTATTTGCTGCGGTACGAATTCCAGTGGTGCACGTCTGGAAGCCGACACCCGTGCGTGGGTCATCCGAGAGGAGGAAGCCGCACACGTCGCCCATGCCTTCGCCGTATGCACCTTGACCCGATCCGCCCTTGGAAACCATGTTGTGACCGTATTCGTGAGCAACCACATCACCGAACGAGGTGGCAGCGCATCCGCCACCAGCGATGTAGAAGTTGATGGTGTTGCCGGAGTAGTACGCATTGCACGTGCTCCCCAGATTGCAGTTGATCAAGAACGCGCTGGTCTGCGTCGACACTGACGGGAAGGCTGGCGATGCGGCCACGGCTAGGTCGCGCATCTTGTTCGACATGTAGTAGGCGTTGACTTGGGATAGTTCGTTGGCCATGTTGTTGACCGGGTTGAACACTGGGCTCCAGTTGGCGCCATCATTGGCGGTGGTGCTCAGCGAGACCGTTGCAGCGCCGTTGTTGGTGGTGGTGAAGTAACGACCAACCAAACTCGTCGTGTACGTGGCTCCCGCGCCACCAGCAGCAATTGAGAAATTGCCGTTCACGTCTGCGTAAGCGGTGGTGGCGCCAGTTGTTACTGCCACGTATGGCATGCCGGTGGAAACCTCACTCGCGCAGGTGTCTGCGCCGTATCCGGCGGTTGCTGGTGAAGTCACTCGACCGCTTACCGCGTGATAGATCTTGCTCTCTTGGAAGAGAATAGTTCCATTCTGCGCATCGACAACAAACTCAATGCGTTGATGATTGTCCGGGTCAGCAGGGCCGCCGGCCTCAGCAGTGAAGAGTACGGCGAGACGTGGTTCCGCCTTGACGCGATCGACGCCGGCCCAGATCACATATTGCGCCGGTCCAACTTCTGGCCTGGAGCGGAATGCACTCAATGGGTTGCGCGTCCAGATCTTGGCGCTTGGCAACTTGTTCACATCGATGCCTTCAAGTTGCTTCTCAACGCCGGTGACATCCCACAGTGAACTGGAGGCCAGCACGGCGGGGAATCCCGGCTCGTTGCGGGTGAGCACCATCAAATTGCTTCGAAACACCGTGACACCGCGGAACTGTTGTGTGTAGTAGACGCCCGTGAACTTAAAGCCATCAACATCGCGGTTGGGCATGATCTGCACCAAGTGCTCGCCCGACTCAAAGGGTCCAAACGGAGCCAAGTCTGTTGGCTCGACGCCGAAGAGTTGTTGCGCGTTCGTCTCGATGAACTTCTTGGCGCTGTCCGAAGGCGTTGCGCCCTGGGAGAAGTTGCCGTAGACGCGGCCGATCTGATCGCCGCACGTCATGACGTCCGACTGCGGGTGCGCAAGTCGGAAGGCTTCCACTGCCTGAGACGGTGCTCCAAGACCAGGCGCGATCTGCGCGGTAGTCGTGAGTGTCGTGGCGAGCGTAAGAGCGACGGCGAGCGAAGTGGATTTCATCGATGGTCTTCTTTAGTATGGATCTATCTGCTTGGAGCAGTGCTGCATTCGGAGGAGAATCAGCGACGGTGGGGGTGGGGGGCAGATAATTAGCGACTAGCCTATTGTTGCACTGACTACGGGTTGAGGCAAGCGCCGACTTGACGGTTCCTTGACATCCTCTTGTCCGATAGGCGGGCAAGTGGCACAACCTCCTATACTCATCCCGTGGCTGGAAGTTCCCAAGAACATGTCCCAAACGAGCCGACGATCGAAAATCGTCAGTCGCGACATGACTACGAGATCACCGAAACCCTGGAATGCGGCATTGAGCTCCTCGGTACCGAAGTAAAGAGCATTCGTGCCGGAAAAGTCAGCCTGGCAGAGGGTTATGTCAGCGCCACTGCGGAGCCGCCGTCCCTTTCGCTCCATTCGGTGCATATTGCGGAATACCCCGCCGCCGGCAAGGCACTCCAGCACCCACCCGTCCGTGTGCGCCGACTTCTTGCACATAAGCGCGAAATTCGGAAACTTGCTGAGGAAGTGAAGCGCAAGGGCTACACCATCGTCCCGCTCAAGATGTACTTCAAGGACGGTCGGGCCAAAATTCTCATTGGTCTGGGCACGGGCCGAAAGTCGTCCGACAAGCGCCACGCCATTGCCTCGCGGGAAATGAAGCGCGATATGGACCGGGCGATGCACGGCCGCCGCTAAAGGTTGGCGGGCCGAGGCGACCAGTGTTGGGCGCGATACCGCCTACTTCTTGACGATGATGCACTGGCCGCGATCAGCATCGCGCCGTCCTTCAATGCAATCAACAATCACCTGTGCCGCGATCGCTGGCGTCAACGTCATGGCAGTCGGTAGCACCGTCTCCGGGAAGTTGCGTCGCAACATCGGAGTATCGATGGACCCCATGTTGATGCAGAACGCGCGGATACCAAGTTGGGCACCTTCAACATGCATGCTGCGTGTGTAACTATCCAACGCACTCTTGCTGGCTGCGTAGGCAAAGAAACCGGAAAACGGATCCGAGGTGCCAAGGGTGCTGACGTTCACAACGCACCCGGCTTTACGTTCCTTGAAATGTGGCCATGCACGCGCAATGAGAAACGCTGGTGCAAAGGCATTGTGAAAAAACACTTCTTCAAGAAGTTCATCATCGGTCGCTTCGATCGGTGCCCGTGGCGCAACTCCAGCGCAATTGACAAGCGTGTCCAGCGCACTGCGTTCCGCAATGGTTCGATCGATCACGCCATGCGCAGTTGTGCTATCGGCAAGGTCGCCAGTAATGACGATGGGTTGCCCGCCAGAACATGCGCCGCACTCAGCCACTGTCTCGTGCAGTTTCGATTCAGTACGGCCAACCAGTGTCAGCGCGTGTCCGCGTTCCGCTAATAGAATGGCAAGCGCCCGCCCGATACCGCTTCCCGCGCCAGTGACGATGGTGATTGGAGTACTCATCGGTGCATACCTCGGTCGGCGTTAGCCGCCTGTAAATAGCCGCATGACGTCGTTATAGAAAGTGAATAGAAACAGGCTCCCTAGGAGCAATAGTCCCACCATGGTGGCTGCATTCTGGAACTTCAATGATGGCGCGCGACCAGTGACGTGCTCATAAATCAAGTACAGGAACAGCCCGCCATCCACAATGGGAAGCGGCAGGAAATTCAACACCGCCAAGTTGACGCTGATCATTGCCAAGAAGAACACCAGGTACATGGCACCGCGGTCCACCACGCGTGACCCCAAGTGGACGATGCCCACGGGGCCGCGCAATTGTTCAACGCCAACGCTGCCGCGGAAGATGCGGTCAAGTGTGAGGTAGGTCATGACCACCATGGTCTTGGTCTGATGGAACCCCATGCGAACGGCAGTGATGGGATTGCCATTGGCAGTGAGCCGAGTCATCAGCGGATCAAAGATCGCCGCTGTCACTGGTGATTCCCAGCCGAGCGTGTGAACGGCCGCAACGTCCTCCTTGGCGATGGCCAAGACGACGGTACTGCGTTCATGTGCGGGCGTGGGCGCTTCGACTTCGATCTCTACTGATGCACCCGCGCCCTGAACAGCGGCATCCTTGGTTGCTGCTAGAAGAGCGGCACGCATGGTGACCCAGTCGATGACAGCGGTGCCTGCAACACTTCGTACGGTGGTGCGCGGTAGCAAGGTGAGTGCTGCGACCGCCGTGGCGCGGTCGCCGTTTTTCTCGGTGGCAAGGCGATTGATAGTGCTTGCCGTAGCGGGCTGATCCAGTGCTGGGGCGATGACCACCCCGAACCGTCCGGCGCGATCCACCTTCGCGGTCAGGCGGGTTGGCTCGCCGCCGCGCAATACCACCACATCGGCCGTACCACCTGCATGGCTCGCCAACGCCGTGCGCAGTTGCGACATGCGTGGCCCATCGACATTCTCAACGCGCAGCAGCACATCGCCCGGGCGCAACGTGTCTTGATTGGGAGATCCAGCGGCCACGCGCTCCACACGCATGAGCGGAACCAGCCCCAGCAACCCACGATCGATCTCTGCTCCATTGATTTCACTTGCGGGAGTGATCAGCACTTGCAGTTCCGGAATGGGCTGCAATGTGCGGGTCACCTCCGCACCGGAAGCGGTGGTCCACTTGGTATCAAAGAGTGTGCCAGCGGAACGATCGGCGGCGTTGTCCAACAGCACGGTGACCGATGGCGAATTCGGAGCGCGTTCACCTACGGGAACGGGGATGTACTGCTGAGTAACGCGGTGCGTCTCGGCGGCGCTGGTGCCGGACGCTGGTTCGATGATCTCGGTCAACTCGCGGAGCGGATCTGCTTTCGTCCCGGTCATCACTGGTCCAAGACCGGCGGAGGTCATGGTGGAGTCAAAGACCTCTCGCTCTTCGCCGCGGACCGCACCAATCAGCCCGGACATGGCGGGCTCAATGCCGATGGCCAACAATCCGCTGACCGCATCCTTGCGAGGAATCATGCGGAAGGTGCGTTGCACGGTCATCCCGGTTTCATCAGCGCGCTGCACTTCAATAGTGAGTGCTTCGCCGGGGCGCGCCATGGCGCCTGCAATCTGGATGTCAGCGAACGTGAGCACTGGCTCGCCATCGATCGCAGTGATGGCATCGCCCGCCTTCAGTCCGGCCGGCCCGCCTTCAGCCGGTTCGGCAGCTGCTGCGGGTGAACCTGCAGCGACCCGACCAACCACCGGTGCTTCAAATCGAACGCCCACCATGAAGGTGAGTACAAAGAGCACAATCGCCAAGATCAGGTTGCATGTCACACCCGCGGTGACCACGATCATGCGCTTCCACACTGGTGCTCGTTGGAAACTGCGGCGTTCTTCAGAAACGCTGGCGGGGTCAAGGTCGTCTTGGCCAAGCATGCGCACGTACCCACCGAGCGGCAGCGCGCGCAGTGACCATTCCGTCTCGCCGATTCCGTTACGAGCCAGCTCTTCGTCGGTCATCTCAATGGCAGGCTTTCCGAAGCGCGCAACGGTGGCGGGATCGGTGGACCCTGCACGCCAGCCGATGCCGGACCGCCATGCTCCAAGCACGGGTCCCATGCCCACTGCAAAGCTTTCGCAGCGGATGCCGGCCCAACGCGCAGCCATAAAGTGGCCGAGCTCGTGGATGAAGATGAGAACCCCAAATCCCAGAAGGATGATGAGGACGTTCCAGCCGTTGGTAAGAATTTCCATGGTTGCGTGCGGCACGGAAGTGCCTCACGAAGCGTAGGCGAACTTACCGGGTTGCGGCGGCGCTGTGCGCGGCGCGTTCGGCAACGCACGTACGCGCGCACTCCCGCGCGTCGTGGTCTGCGGTCAGTACTTCGGCCAGCGTGTGCACTGCGCGCGCTGGCAGTCGGTCCAGTGAATCAGTGACCACCGCGGCGATATCTCCAAAGCGCAATGATCCGGCGATAAACGCCTCCACGGCGACCTCATTGGCAGCGTTGAAGATGGCGCCTGAACTGCCGCCAGCATCGATCACTCGCTTGGCAAGGTTGATGGCCGGGAAACGAGCGTGGTCTACGGGTTCAAATTCCAGTGATCGAATGGCGTCCCACGCGATGGTGGGGCAGCAGCCAGGAAGCCGCGCCGGCCAAGTCAGGGCGTACTGGATGGGGTGCTTCATGCTCGGCGGGCTGAGTTGCGCAATGGTGCTGCCGTCGCGGAACTCGACGAATGAATGCACAATGCTCTGCGGATGCACGATGGCATCAATGCGGTCGCTGGGCAGGTCAAAGAGCCAGTGCGCTTCGATGACTTCCAGGCCCTTGTTCATCAAACTGGCGCTGTCGATGGTGACCTTGCGGCCCATCTGCCACGTGGGATGACGCAAGGCTTCAGCCAGGGTGGCGTTGGCAGTGCGCTCCGGGCTCCAGGTGCGAAACGGACCACCGCTTGCGGTGAGTACCAGTCGGTCCACTTCGCGCAGGGTGCCGGCACGCAGGCATTGGAACACTGCGCTGTGCTCGCTGTCGACTGGCAGCAGTTTCACGCCCTTGCGAGCGACCGCCTCTTGGACCACTGATCCCGCTGCAACCAGCGTTTCCTTGTTGGCAAGCGCAATATCGCAACCGCGTTCAATAGCTGCCAGTACCGGCGCTAGGCCGGCAACGCCAACCATGGCAGCCATCACCATGTCGCCGGGTTGCGCAACGCGGTCAATCAATTCCAAGGCCGCGTCTGGCCCCGTGATAATGCGAAGTGATGCGGGAAGCGCGCTGCTGGCACGAGTGTCCGCCAACGCAACATCTTGAACGCCAAACTGCTCTGCCTGTTGCGCGAGAAGTGCCGCATTGCTGCCCGCGGCAAGTCCCACCACGGTGTAGTGCGGGGCGTCATCCTGCTGAGCAAGATGTGCCACCACCTCCAGCGTGGCGGTGCCAATTGATCCAGTGGATCCAAGGATGATGAGGCGCCGCGTTTCAGTCATGCGATTCCTGAGTGACAAGGCCGACCAGCGCCCGCGTGTCTTTAGCGATCGTCGCGACTGCCACTACCGGGAGTGGTCTTCAGTCGTCGCATCCAACCGGTGACGCTTCGAATGGTCTTCTTGGCGGCGCCGAGTGGCGTATCCGTGGCGGGGTTTGCTGCAGGTGCAGCCGGCGGTTGTGCCGGAGCTGCTGGTGCGTCATTGCGCGGGGCGCGGTCGCCGCGTGGTTCGCGTGGTTCACGCGGGCCACGGTCGCCGCGTGGTTCACGCGGGCCACGATCGCCGCGTGGCTCACGTGGTTCGCGTGGAGTACGTGGTTCACGCGGGGTGCGCCCGCCGCCTGATCCCGGAGGTACGCCCAATGGTTGGCTTCGAGGGCGAGATTCCGGCGCATCAACTGCTGCGGCTGGACTGCCGTCACCCGAAGGTGCGCCCTCCGCGCCCTCCGCGCCTTCGGCTCGATCGCCACCGCGTCCACGACCGCCGCGACGACGTCGACGACGACGCTTGCGCGGACCGTCCTCTCCGCCTTCATTGCCTTCGCCGCCATCACCACGTGGCGCGCCTTCAGCAGTTTCGCCGCCTTCGGAGTCTTCGCCGCCTGCATCACCTTCAGCGCGCGCGCCGGCTGGCGTACCAGCTGCGTCGTTGCGCGGAGCATTACGTCCACCTTGACGATTGCCGCCACCGTTTCCGTTGGCTGGTGCTTCGTCATCACGATCGCCGCCGCGTCCGCGACCACGACGCCGACGTCGGCGCCTGCCGCGACCGGCTTCGCCATCGCCTTCGCCGCGATTTCCTTGACCGCGGTGACCGCCCGATTGCTCACGTTCAAGTGCAATCGCAGCTTCTTCGGCTGCATCTGCGGCGTCGGCCTCGTCGAGGTCAGCAACATCAAGTCCGGCTTCAACGCGCGTTGCTCGTTCAGCGTCGCGTGCTTCGCGAGCGGCGGCGCGTTCAATGGCTCGCGCTGCTGCAGCTTCCTGACGTTCGCGTGCCGCTTCTTGACGTTCACGAGCGGCCTCTTGCCGCAGCCGTGCATCTTCTTCACGCTTGCGCGCGTCTTCTTCGCGGCGGCGCGCATCTTCTTCACGCTTACGCACATCGTCCTCGCGACGGCGCGTTTCGCGCTCAGCGTCCGAGCGACGAATCAGTTCAGAAACGCTCGGCTCGTTGGCAGTTGGAGTTGGCAGATCGTCAAATCCACCAGCGAGTGCCATGGCCGTTGCGTCAGCTGGCGCGGGCTTACGACGCCGGCGACGGCGACGGTGTC
>JBDKKN010000028.1:0-4114 GCA_039796075.1 Planctomycetota bacterium
AGTACCAAGTGATTCCACTGACCGCCATCCTCCTGACCGCCGCGCTGCAAACATCCAGCGCGGCGGTCGGGGATGGAACGCGCGGTCAAGATCCGTTTGATGATGTTGCATCGATCGCCGAGCTGCGCACATTGGAAGGGCAGCTGCGCGCGTTGGCCGTGCAGTTACGCCCAACGGTGGTGCTGATTCGGATTGGTGGCGGGCGCATGAGCGGTGGAACCACTGGCACGGGCGTGATGATTACTTCGGATGGGCTGGTTGCCACGTGCGGTCATGTTGGTGGGCGCGCGGGTGTTCGAGTGAACGTCACGCTTTCCGATGGAACCGAACTGAAGGGTCGAACGCTTGGGCAGGCCAACATTGGCACCCTGGATTGCGGGCTCATTCAACTGAATGCGGAGGGTCGCGACCTGCCATGCGCGCCGCTCGGTACGAGTACGGGCTTGGCGACGGGCGATTGGTTGCTCGCGATGGGATTCACCCAAGGGCCGCCAGAAGAACCGCGTCCATCGTTGGTACGCGTTGGTCGCGTACTGAGTAACAGTCGCACGGAAATGCTTTTTGACGCGCCGATCGACGCAGGTGACTCCGGCGGACCAAGTTTCAATCTGCGCGGCGAAGTGGTCGCTATCAATTCTCGATGCGGGCAAAGTCCGTGGGAGAATGCTGCCACGCCGATTGATCGTCTGCGCGAGCGCATGTGGGAGTTTCGTGACGGTATTGATGAGGAGATGATGACGCTGAATGCGCCTGATGTTTCGGACCGCGGTGTCCGAACGAATTTCGCGCGCGGTGGATCGAACAACGGTCGTATGGCGGTGCAGCGCGGACTTCCCTTTGATGAGGTGGCTGCCAGCGCCCGCGCCTCCATGCTGAACGTGATGGACGGGAAGGCTGCGCGGGTGTGCGCCACCGTCATTGATGCCGATGGTCACGCGGTGACCAAGCGATCGCAACTACCAGTTGGGTGGCAGGGTGGTGTGCTGCAATTGGAGTCTGCTGCCGGTGAGCGCTTCAGCGCGCGTGTCATTGGCTCTGATGGTCCGCTGGATTTGGCGGTCTTGAAGATTGACAACTGCACTCTTGCGCCAATCGAATGGACGCGCGGCGCGCACGTGGAGCCTGGGCAAGTGCTCTTGACCCCACGCCTCGGTCAGCGTTCGGCTGCCTTGGGATTTGCGGCCATCGAGTCGCGCGCGAGTGATCGTGATTGGAGTGCAAGCCCGTTCTTGGGTGTACAGACGGCACCTGCCACGGCGCAGGAACTGGAGTCATTGGAAGTTTCCACCGCGCTCAAAGTAGAAGTGGTGGTCGCTGGCTCCGCCGCGGAAGTAGCGGGTATTCAGGTCGGGGACGTGCTGCTCAGTCTTGATGGCAAGAGCGTGGGTGGTCGCATGGGATTGCGGCGCGTCATTGCAGACCGATCCGTTGGTGATCATGTGGCACTTGAAGTAGCGCGCGGTGCGGAAGTCTTGCATCTTGAGGCCACGCTTGCGAAGCGCGTGCCAAGCGGCGGTGGCAACGCCGGGCCTTCGCGCGGGAATACCACCACGGCCATTTCTGACATCTCTACCGGATTTGGGAGCGTCCTCGCCCACGATGGCATTGTCTGGCCGGAACAGTGTGGTGGGCCGATCGTCAATCTTGACGGCCAGGCCGTTGGCCTGAACATTGCGCGGTTCGATCGCACCGCAACGCACGCTTTGAGTGCTGACACCGTGATGGACGCGGTTGACAAGATTCTGTTCAGTGCCGGCACGGTTGAAACTCGACCGGCTTCCGCGGTGAGCCCAACCCCGCGCTGAGCGGCAGTATTGGCTCGATAGGCGGTGTTTTGCCTACTGCTCGAAGGCCCCGATAATGTTTGCGGGAACCTTCCCTGCGGGAATCCGCTTGACTTGAAATGCAATTCTGTCACCATGCCTACATGGTCTTGAAGTCAACTCGTTTGCTGCTTGCAATCGCTTTGTTCGCGGGGGCTATCCACAGCAATGCGAACGCCCAAGCAACGGCGGCATTGAACTGGAACCGCCTGCTTCTTGACTCGATTAAGCGCGACTTTGCCCGGCCGCCCGTGCATGCGCGCAACCTCTTTCATCACTCGGCCGGAATGTGGGACGCATGGCGTGCCTTTGATGGCACCGGAGCAGCCTGCTTTGTTGACGATCACGGCGAACCGGTCGGGACGTCGGTGTACGTCGCCCGCGAGCAGGCGATCAGCGTGGTCTCGTACCGGATCTTGTGCGCTCGATTTGCTACGAGTCCTGGCTATGCGGTGATGAAGCCGCAGTACGACGCATTGCTCGCGCAATACGGCGTCGTGCCAACCGACACGCATACGGTGGGCCTTGATCCAGTGGCTGTTGGCAATCGAATTGCTGCCGCGATGCTTGCCACGCTGGTGAACGATGGCTCAAACGAAGCGAACAACTTTGCAAATCGCGTGTATGTACCGGTGAACAATCCGATGATTGTTTCGACTGGTGGCAATCCCGACATGCAGTTTCCGAATCAGTGGCAGCCGTTGGCGCTGACCAGTTATGTCGATCAACAGGGCAATGTGATTCCTGGCGGGTTCCCGGCATTTCAATCGCCGGAGTGGGGTGGCGTGACTCCCTTCGGGATGCTTACTTCGGATCGCACCTACCGCACGCGCAACGGAGTGAGCTGGCCCATCTGGCTCGATCCGGGCGCGCCGCCGCAGTTCATGGGTACCGACAACGTCAAGTTCCGCAAGGGCATGGAGATTGTGCTGCGCTGGTCTGCGCACCTCGATCCAGCTGACGGCGTAATGTGGGATATTTCTCCAGGCACCTTGGGTGATTCGCCGGAGCCTGCCGTTCCATCAGACTGGCCGAGTTACTACGACGCTGCGAGCGGGCGTCCGCTTGGCGTCGGCCATGCTGTGAATCCCGCCACTGGTTTGCCTTATCCGGCGAATGTGGTGCCGCGTGGTGACTTTACGCGCGCGCTAGCGGAATTCTGGGCCGATGGTCCATCCAGTGAAACGCCGCCGGGACATTGGTTTGCCCTTCTCAACGATGTGCGCGCACGGTCGAGTGATCGACGCATTGGTGGACGCGGCGCGCAACTTGACCCATTGGAATGGGATGTCAAGGCGTACGTGCTCCTGGGCGGCGCGATGCATGACGCGGCGGTTTCTGCATGGAGCGTGAAGGGTGGGTACGACGCAACGCGGCCGGTGAATTCGGTGCGCTACATGACTAATCGCGGACAGTCGTCCAATCCGGGGCTTGGTAGTTTCTCGCCGCTGGGTATTCAACTGGTCACCGGCGAAGTGGAGTTCATTAGTACCGCCAGCAGTGCGCCTGGTGAACGACACGCGCACCTTTCCAATTCCGTTGGGCAGATTGCCGTGCGTACGTGGCGTGGGCCTGGTGCGATTACAAATCCCGCCACGGATGTTGCGGGCGTTGGTTGGATCCTTGGTCGCCATTGGTACCCATATCAGCGACCGACGTTCGTCACGCCGCCGTTTGCTGGCTATGTCAGCGGTCACAGCACCTATAGCCGCGCCGCTGCGGAGACCCTCACTACGCTGACCGGTGATGCGTTCTTCCCCGGTGGCGTTGGTGAATACCTGTGCCTTCGTAACCAATTCCTGGTGTTTGAAGAGGGCCCGAGCGTCGATGTGCGCCTGCAGTGGGCCACCTACCGCGACGCTGCCGAGCAGAGTGGTTTGAGCCGCATTTGGGGTGGAATTCATCCGCCCTTTGATGACATGCCCGGGCGCGCCATGGGCAAGCAAGTGGCGCAACGTGCATGGGCCCGTGCTCGGGAGATATGGAACATTCCTGCGTCATGCGACGCGGACCTCGATGGCAGTGGTATCACCGGTGGTGAAGACCTCGGCATCATGCTCGCCGCATGGGGGCCAGTGCTCGATCATCCGGCTGCGGATCTCAATGGTGACGGATTGGTCGGCGGTGCCGATCTTGGGCTGATGCTGGCGGCATGGGGGCCGTGCATTCAGTAGAACGCGTCAGCGCAATTCGCGCGGCAGTGCAATGGTGGCGTCGGCGGCAACCTGCTTGAAGTGTTCTGGCAGCGGGCATGTCACCGTGACTGGGGCGCCGGTTACTGGATGCGCAAA
>JBDKKN010000029.1:0-45698 GCA_039796075.1 Planctomycetota bacterium
CAGGGATGGAGCGGAACCCGCAGCAACCACTACCTGCGGCACCCGACGCTGTCCGGGCGGGACGGCGCATGATTGATTCGCACGGGCGCACCATCCTTGATTTGCGAATCAGTATCACCGATCGCTGCAACTTTCGATGCGTGTACTGCATGGAACCCGATGTTCGGTTTCAACCTGCTGAACGGCTACTGACGCCAAGCGAGATCGTGCGCATGGCGGGGATTGCCGAGGGGCTTGGGGTCCGCAAGATCCGGATCACCGGCGGCGAGCCAACGTTGCATCCGGAACTGGAGGCGATGATTGCCGGTATCCGTAGCACAACACGTGTGGAGATCGCAATGATCACCAATGGATCGTTACTGACCCGCAGCGCCCTTGCACGTTGGAAGCGTGCTGGACTCGATCGCGTCACTATCAGTATCGATTCAGTGCGTGCTGATCGTTTCGCGCGCGTGACCCGTTCAACGGCAACGCCCGACGATGTGCTGGCCGGTATTGACGCGTGTCTCGCCGAAGGACTTACACCGCTCAAACTGAATGCCGTGCTCGTTCGGGGAGTGAATGATGACGAAGCAGTCGATCTAGCCAAACTTGCCCGGCGATTTGGCGTTGAAATGCGCTTCATTGAATACATGCCACTTGACTCTGCGCATGCATGGGATCGAACGCTCATGGTTCCAGCAGCGGAGACGCGTGCCGCGATCGAACAGTCGTTCGCGCTGCTCCCGACCGGAGCCGATGATGCGCACAGCACGGCGCGCACCTACCGATTTGCCGACGGCGCACTCGGCACTGTGGGATTCATCGCTCCAGTGAGTAGCCCGTTCTGCGGTGCATGTAGTCGCTTACGGCTGACGGCCGATGGCTTCGTTCGACCGTGCCTGTTTAGCACGACGGAATGGGGTCTTCTGCCGCTTCTCAGGAATGGGGCCAGCGACGCAGACATTGAGCGATTCTTGATTGATGTCACTTGGACAAAGTTGTCCGGTCACCAGATTTCCTCTCCAACATTCACACAGCCAGCACGACCAATGTCTGCCGTCGGTGGCTGATGAGTGGAACACACATTATGAATCCAACAACCGTTACTGCTTGCGTGCTGCTATCGACGATCATGCTTTCTGGCTGCGCATCGGAGGTCACCACGAGCACTGCTCCGCCCGCGGAGAAGAAGGCTGTTGAACGTGATCTTGCCACAATGAAGGCTTCGCAACTGTTCGACCAACGCGCACGTGCGGCAGCGTCGCCCCAAGTGCGCGACGAGTTCATTGCTGTCCTTGCTGAAAAATCTGCCCCTGACGATGTGCAAGGATTTGAGTGCGCAGTCCTGCAAGCGATGCTGATTTCGCAACGCGATGACAAGCCCATGGATCCGATGCCGCTCTTGAATCGCAGCGCGGCGCAGAATGGAATGCAGACGAAAGTTGGCAGCGAATTGCTTGATGTACTGGCGAATGCGAGCCCTGCCGATCTTGCTCCATATGCCGATATGGTGCGTACGTTGCTGGTCACGCTGAGTGACGGCAAAGCGTCCACTGCGATCATCATGAAACTGGACACGCTCGTCGATGTGGCGCGCGTGGCACTACCGGAGCAAGAAGCAACTGCTGCACACACTGCGGCGCTGGCATGCGTCAAGGCAAACATTGCCAAGAACTCCGCCATGGCTGCCACGCTCCGTGATGCAAGGAGTACGGAAACCAAGGGAAGCAAGGAAGCCAAGGACTCAGCCAAGAAATCGGCACGCATTGAGTTATCGAATTTGGGTCTACGGAGAATCTTGCGCCGCCTCGAAAGTGCCGCTGGACGCGGCGAACTCACCGGACGCACTGCGCCGGAGCTCCATTGTGAATGGGTTCGCAACGCCGATGGCTCAACACCATGGAATCAACTGTCTGACCTGCGCGGCAAGATTGTGGTGATTGATTTCTGGGCGACCTGGTGCGGCCCATGCGTTGCCAGCTTTCCAAAGATGGCGCTGTTGCGCGCGCGGTATCCCGCTGACAAAGTTGCCATCGTGGGCGTAACAAGCCTGCAGGGGCGGGTTGCGCATCGCAAACGCGCGCCAGTGAAGTGCCCTGGTGATATCCAACGCGAGCAGCAGGAGACGATGCTCTTCATGCAAGACATGGGTATGACATGGACGGTGGCCATCACCAAGGAAGACGTCTTCAACAAGGAATTTGGAGTGGTGGGCATTCCCAGTCTGGCAGTGCTTGATCAAGACGGCAATGTGGTGCGCGCGGGACTGAGCGCGTCGGATGAGCCATCCGTCCGGGCCGTCATTGACAGCCTGCTGGCCCGCGAAGCAGCGGATACCAAGGTTCGGTAACCCGCTCACGCGTTCGCACAGACCGTGAAATCACAAGAATGTTGCTGATTTATGAGGACGTGCGCACATGCAATTGGCGCCCTGCGCCATAGCGACTACTCTTGATTCAATCTCGGACATCAGGAAATCTATGAAGAATCATCGGACACACTCGGCATTCCTATTCAGTTCGGTAACGCTTCTGTTTGCAGGCAACCCGCTCGCCGCTGATGGCGATCGACGCATCTTTGACTTCGGCGAGTACGGCTCCATCAGCGCCACCGAAACCATTCACACCCCGGGCGTATGGGAAGGCCGAATTGACGGGAAAGATGCTGCCGCAGGCGGTTGGCTGATGCAGATCGAGACGAATGTCGGTCGCGTGTTAGTGGCACACGGCGCCGACGGTCGAGTGCTGCAGTCGCTCCCTCTTGGCAACGGCACCTTCAATGTGTTCGAACAAGAAGCGCCCTTCCCTGATTGCGGCGGTGCCATTGAAGTGCCAACCGTGGTTCCGAATGAAGGCGGCGTAGCAGGCAGCTGCGACGATGGCGAAACCCTTGACGTTCTTGTGAAGTGGACACCTACCGCATCAAGTGCCGCTGGTGGTGAGGTTGCCATTCGCGCGTTAGCAGAAGCATCGGTAGCCATCTCTAATCACATCTACATGGCGTGCAATATCAATCTGCGTATGCGCGCTGTCGGCTACGGAGTCACCGAGGCCTATACCGGCGATGCTGGATCCACTGTCTTGAGCGAACTCCGTTCAACCAATGACGGCATCATGGACGCTGTGCACGCTGAGCGAACCGCTACGGGCGCGGATTTAGTCAGTCTGTTCACTGGCACCAACCCGAATTACTGCGGTGTTGGGTATCTCCTGGGAACCGCCACTGCGGCGTCATACGGGTTCACAGTGACTGTGTGGAGTTGCGCGCTTGGAGCACTGACCTTTACCCACGAAGTTGGGCATAACCAGGGTTGTTGCCACGCAACTGGCGACGGTGGCGGCTGCACCTCGGGCGGTGTGTTCTCCTACTCAGTTGGCAATCGTTTCACCACCTCTGGCGGTACGCAGTTTCGCACAGTGATGGCGTATTCGCCCGGTACGCGGACTCCGCGGTTCTCAAGCCCGCTGGTGAACTTTGCGGGAATGCCCACCGGTCTGCCCGAGGCGGACAACGCGAGGACAATCAACGAAACGGCGATCGCCATGGCCAACTATCGCTGCTCAGTGACGCAGTCTGTTGAGCAAGATCATGTGGTGTCTCCGATTATGGCATTCCCACTGACGGGTCAGATATCAACGTTCACTGCACCGGCTGTTCCGCGTGCGGTTGAAGGCACCATGGTGGACATCAGTACCACTGCGGTTGGCGATCTCAGCGCAGCTGACGAATCGCTCACGCTGAAAGTCGGAGCCACAAGCATTGGAGCAGTCATCGGCTTCACTGGATCAGACTGTGGCGTCTTCTCGCGTCGCACATCCATTCCGGCGGCGACCTTCAATGCCGCCATTGGAAACGGGACAAACGTTCTGTTTACGCTTGTTCCATCAACGACCGTGAATACGGTGTGCTCCTATTCAGAAGCACGTGTGGTGATCCGCTACCAAAGCCAGCTCCCGTGTGCAGGCGATCTCAATAACGATCGATCAATCAACGGGGCTGATCTCGGTTTGATGCTGAACCAATGGGGTCCGTGCACAGGCTGCAGCGCTGATCTCGATCGAAACGGTAGCGTGGGCGGCAGTGACATCGGAGTGCTCTTGGGCGGCTGGGGCGCCTGCCCCTAAGCGCCTCGAACGGTCGGTATGATTCATTTGCTTGGACAGATGGCCGAGTGGTTGAAGGCAGCGGTTTACTAAACCGCCGAAGGTGCTCGCACTTTCCGTGGGTTCGAATCCCTCTCTGTCCGTTCGTGTGCAACGCCCTCGGGAACTTCTACCCGGGGGCGTTGTGCTTTTTCGGGATGCCCGTGTGCGCGTCACGCCAGTCCGGGCGGGCTGCCATGCAGCGCAGTCTTCCAAATCGGCACGTCGCGCTTCATGCGGTCAATGAACTCGCCGACGGCAGCCAACGACTCTGCGCGATGGAGTGCGTGCACGGTCAGCCGGAATGACCGCTGCCCCACCGGAACCTCGCCATGACTGTGCTCAACCAGGATTGCAATGAGCCCGTGCTTTGTCAGCATCTCGCGCCCGAGTTCAGCGAGCATGTTCGAAGCCATCGGCTCGTACACCTCGTAATTCAGTGCGCGGATGGGGCGTCCGCCTTCATCGGACCGGACAACACCGTCAAAGACGATCGCTGCACCGAACTGCGCTGCGGGCAGCAGCACTGAGGCCGGTTCGCCAAGCGGACCGTCGATGATTCGAATGGTCACGCTCATCCTCCGCCCACCAGTTCAACCACTGCGATCTCGTCACCAGTATGGAGAGGCGCTTCTGCTGCCTGAAACGCATGGTTGACTGCGAGCCGTGCCCCACGAAAGAACGTTGCCTTGTGGGGGTAGCGCGCGGCAAGCGCCTCGTTGACATCGCGTGCAGAAGCGTTGTCAGGCACGTCAACTGCAATGCTTGCGCACGAAAGTTCGTGGGCCAGTGAACCGAAGATGAGCACGCGAAACACCATGATTTGCAGTGTAACATTGCGACTCGCTATCCAATTCGATACCGCCTGCACCTTGCCACGCGCGATCAATGGGACCATGTTCATGCCAGCATCGAATCCCATTGCCGCAACAATCGAGCCACCATCACCGAGCGCGGCCATCGATGCTGTGTGTGCGCATCTTGTTCCGCTGGAGGCTGAATCGGTTGCGCTGGCACATTCATCCGGGCGAGTCCTCGCTGAAGTAGTACGCGCCGACCGCGCGAGCCCGGCGCTTGACATGAGTTCGATGGACGGGTTTGCGGTGCGTGTTGCGGATCTCCCTGCGATGAACTCCACTACCGGTCTTCCGATCGCGACAGGCGCGGATTGCGAAGCAAGCATCGGGCAGGCGCCAGTTTCCATGCGCGCTGGTCACGCCATCCGCATCGTGACCGGCGCGCCGATTCCGATCGGCGCAGACGCCGTGGTGCGACATGAAGATGTCCGCGTCGTGAACGGATATGCGCTGCTACAGATTGCCGCGAGCGCCGTGCAACCCGGCGCGTTCATCCGACGCGCTGGCGAAAACGCATCGAAAGGTGCTGAGATTCTTCAACCAGGAACGCTGATCGGAGCGGCCGCCATCGGTGCGCTCGCCACGTTCGGCGCGAGCAGCGTTTGCGTCCATCGCCGCGTGCGCGTGGTGATCATCACCACCGGTGACGAGCTAGTAAGCACTGATCGAACACCCACCCCATGGCAGATTCGTGACAGCAACGGAAGCGTGCTCGCGTCACTCCTCGGCGCGCGAGCATGGATCGAAGTAGTGGCACACCTGCACGCCCAGGACGATGCCGATGCGCTTGCGGCGACGCTGGCAACGGCGCTCGAATCAGCGGACGCGGTGATCCTGACTGGCGGCGTCTCCATGGGTCACCATGACCACGTTCCGCACGTGATCAAGCGTATGGGCGCAAACACGATATTCCACCGACTTCCGCAGCGCCCAGGGCGACCGATGCTCGCAGCGGTGCTGCCACGCGTCGGCACGCGGGCACCGCGGCTGATTCTTGGTCTACCGGGCAATCCGGTCTCCGTCATGGTCACGGCACGCCGCCTTGGAATTCCCATGCTTGGGCAACTCGCCGGACTTGCCCGTGGTGCATTCGCCGCGCAGCGCCTGCACATTGATGGCGATGACGGCACACAACTCGGAATGTGGTGGTTTCGACTGGTCAGCGAGCGAGTCACTGCGGACGGCGAACGCCGACTGCAACTGCTGCCAACCAAGAGCTCCGGCGACATCGCTGCCGCTGCGACAAGCACTGGGTTTGTAGAAGTACCGCCAAACCAAAGCGCAGCGGGTGCGAGCGCCTTCTATCCATGGATGCACTGATTTACCAACGGAACCGCGATGGCAAAGAAGAAATCAACGAAACGCACTGCGAAGCCCCGATCCTCGTCGCCATCACTATCGCACCTTGATGCGCACGGGCGCGCTTCCATGGTTGATGTCGGCGCAAAGCCCGTTACGCAACGCCGCGCCATCGCCGAAGCTCGTGTGCTGATCTCGCCCGCGCTCGCGGAACGTATCGCGCACAACACGCTTGCCAAAGGCGACCTGCTTGCTGTAGCACGGATTGCCGGCATTCAAGCTGCCAAACGTACTGATGAACTGATTCCACTCTGCCATTCGTTGCCACTCGACTCCGTTGACGTACGCGCAGAGCTGCGCATCGACCATGTGTACCTCTGGGCCGAAGCAAAAGTCACCGCACGAACCGGCGTTGAGATGGAAGCACTGACAGCGGTATCAATCGCCGCACTGACCGTCATTGACATGGGAAAATCAATTGATCAAGCGATGGTCATTGAGGGAGTTCGACTCTTAGAGAAGGTAGGCGGTCGAAGCGGTCACTTCCGCGCGCCTGCCGCATCGACAAAGCGAGTCAAGCGAGTGGGCGCATGACCACGCCCCCCCGCGTTGTCATCCTGACCGTCAGCGATCGCTGCTCGCGCGGCGAGACCATCGATACGTCGGGGCCAACGCTGCAGGCATTAGCGATGCAGCACCTCGGCGCTACAATCGCGCACGCGGAATGCCTTCCCGATGACATGGAAGTACTTGCGCAGTTCTTTGCCCACTGGTCAGAAGAATCACACACCATTGACTTGATTTTGAGCACTGGCGGCACTGGCCTTGCGCCGCGCGACATCACCCCGGAAGCACTGCGCACGGTCATGCACCGCGAACATGCCGGCCTCATGGACCTTTCGCGCCTGCGCTGCCTTCAGAAGACGCCGCGCACATTTCTTTCGCGCGGCATTGCCGGAACAATCAACCGCACACTGGTGATCACCCTGCCCGGATCACCGCGCGGGTGCACCGAAATGTTTGAGGCGATCGCAGACATTCTTCCACATGCGATCGAAACGCTGCGTGGCGATGTCAAAGATGATGGCCGGCCAGAGTTGGATGCAGCCGGGCAAGATGGATCAGTTTCGGGATCAGTTTCGGGATCGGGTTCGGGGCGAATCATCCATCACAAGGATTGATCGCGCCGGTTTCAAGTACGACCGCACTTTGAAACTTACTTCGCAGACACAAACTGAAATTGGATTTGCTGCGGTGCGCACGCGTGCCACCACGAATGAACGTGCGCTGGCCTTTCCGCTGGCAATTCAACGATTCGCGCCCGCATGACGACGGGCAGTGGGTCGATGTCAAACGGATATGGATTCAGTTCAATTCTTCGATCACCTCGCGGGGTGACTGTGATTGTGCAGCGATCCATCCAACTGCGGCGAGGAACATCGTGCAGTTCATAGGAATCATCACCAAGACCTTTAGAAGCGCCAGTTTTTGAAGGGATCAAGGCAGAACATAGCGCAAGCGAAATCCCATCACACAACTGAATCAGTCTCTGCAACGGCGCAAGACTTGCAGGCTCAACCCACGATGCCGTTTCGGGATCTGCGCGAAGTTCTTCGATCCATCCAAGTTGCTTCTCCTGCAACTCAGCCATGAAAGCGAGTAGCGCTTCATTACTCCCAGGGAAAAGTTTTTCAGGAGCGCCCTTCCAGAAGAGCGGATGATTGAATGCAGGTTCTGGAGTTTGAAGTGCACGCGCTGCATAGAACAAATACGCATGAGAACTGATGAGAAGATTCACAAACGGTCGGCGTGGAAATCGTGTGAGTCCCCTTCGCCACCGATCGATTCCTGCTTGTTGATTCTGCAGTGCTTCGCCAAGACCTGCTGGGAATCCATCTGCGGCGGAAAGATCAGGCAGCGCCTCCCATTCCCACCAACCATTGTCATGCTCAGCGATAGCAAGAATCACTTCCGCGCGAAGTCGTTCAGGATCAGCGACGGTTTCTGCAGAAAAAAACCCTGGGCGAGTGAAGAGCGTGTTTCCCCAGTGTGCTGCAATAAATCCAGCGAGCTGGCTGTGATCGGGCTGAGTGACCATCCAAAGCTTGCCATCTTGATTTGTCTTCAGCAATGAGAGCCTCGTCGGGTGTGAGTCATATCAAACGACACTTTTCCTGATCACGTCGCGTTCCTGCAAGAGTTGTGCGGCGATGCTGACTGCGATTTCCGGCGGGGAGTTTGATCCAATTGGCAGGCCAATCGGGCAATGAATTCGCTCAACCATCAATTCGTCGAATCCCTCTTTGAGAAGAGTGCTTCGCAGCGTTCGTGACTTTGGCTCGCTGCCGATGACGCCGATGAATGCGGCGTCACCTCGTCGGAGAATTTCGCGCACGATCGGTAAGTCGGTTGCATGACCTTGCGACATGCAAAGATAAAATGTTCCTGCAGGAAACTTCGAAACAAACTCCGCAGGTTCCGCGACAAGCACCTTGCACATGTTGGGCTGCGAGGCAATTTTCGCCAGCCACTCGTCGCGTGGATCAATGCAGGTCAAACTGCACTCGAATGTGCAAAGAAGCGAAAGTGTCGCTTGCGCAACATGCCCCGCACCGAAGAGTGCGATATTCCAATTCGGTAGCGCAGAGATTTCATAAAACAAAGTTGCAGCTCCGCCACAAACCATATTCAAATCGCGCAGAAGTTCATATCGAACAATCTCCGGCTGAACCGCAGCAGCAGGAATTGCTCCCGCAAGCTGCCGGGCGATCATCGCTTGCCCATGAGTGATTGCGCGAGCCTCAAGCCGACCGCCGCCGACAGTTCCCCATGCAAGTCCACTCGCAGTGATAATCGCTTTCGCCCCAATATCTTGCGGAACGTGCCCTTCAGGCTCAACAAGTGTGACGGTGACGAAGACTGTGCCTCGCCCGGCGAGTGCGCTTGCATGTTGAAGATATTCACGCATCGAATAACTCATTGTGAGCTCCCGATTGTCAATGGATACCACTTACTTCTTGCGTATCCCAGATGGCGAATGATTCTGGTGAGAGACCGCGCAACACCCGCTCTGCGGTTGCTGGAATTGCCAGCGGGACAAGTTGCACTTTTTCTGTTGTTGAATGATTACGCGCCGACATGACCGCATCGCGAACCGCGGTCCACACTGAGAGCGATAGAAGCAGCGGAGGCTCGCCCGACGCCTTGGAGCCACGCACATTCACCGTATTTCCATGGTTAAAGATCAAGTCCGCATTGAAGACGCGCGGGGTGTCCTGCACGTTCGGAATCTTGTACGTGCTGGGTGAATGGGAAAGCAACTTGCCATTGTCGTCATACACCAGGTGTTCCGTCGTCACCCAACCCATGCCTTGCACGAAGCCACCCATCACCTGCCCCATGTCAAGCGCGTGGTTCACCGGCCGACCCATGTCCATCAGAATGTCGACGCGCCGCACCTTGACCTCGCCGGTATGCCGATCAAGCTCCACCTCACTGGCCGCAACGCCCTGCGTGAAATACAAGAATGCTTTGCCCTTACCAGTGAGCTTGTCGAATCCCAAATCAGGGATGCGGTAATGCGCGTATTCGCTCACGGAAATTCGATTGAGATACGCCTCGCGTACAAGTGCTGCGAAGCCCACGGAGAACACTGATCCAGAGCGATCCGTCACGGTCACCACGCCATCGCTGAACTCCACGCGCTGCTCATCGGTCCCACGTGGACTGACTTCTGATCCCACCGTGATTTCCGGCATTGTTCCAAGAGCAGCGGTCTTTCCCGCCCACGATTCCTGCGGAATTGATCGCAGGCGAATGGCCAGCGCAGACAGTCGTCCGCGAATAGTCTCGCATGCCTGAAGCGCAGCGGCACCATTGATATCGGTGCCCGCCGACGCAGCGGTCGGCGATGTGTTCGCGTTCTTCTCCGTCGATGTCGGCATCATCCGCACTGACTCGGTCGGCAGCCCAAACTGCTCAGCAACGATTGCCGCAATGCGCGTATTCACGCCCTGCCCCATCTCGACTGCGCCGGTTGAGACCTGCACAGTTCCATCGCGATGAAGATTGACGAGCGCGTTGCCTTGATTCAAGAATCGCGTGGTGAACGAAATGCCAAATTTCACCGCCGTCAGCGACAGTCCACGCGGATGCCCGTCCGGATTGCGCGCCCGATCACCATTCCACGCTGCAATTTCCGCGCGGCGCGCGCGGTAAGCGCATCGTTCCGTGAGCGTTGCGAACAGTTCCGGCAAGTGGTTGTCCTCAACGCGCTGCCCATAAGGCGTCATGTCTTGGCCAGGCCCGTAGCAATTCAACATGCGGACATCAAGCGCGTCGCGACCAACAACGCGTGCGATGTCTTCAATGATGGACTCAATGAGCGCAACACCCTTGGGGCCACCGAAGCCGCGAAATGCAGTGTGTGGATGGAAATTGGTGCGACACACCTGCCCGCGCACACGCATATTTGGAATGAAATACGCGTTGTCGCAGTGCAACATGGCGCGCTCCATGATCGCCGTGGAAAGGTCGGCATACGCACCGCCGTCGGCATGCAACATTGCGTCTATCGCAATGATTCGACCGTCTACATCGAAGCCGCACTGATACTCAATCCGGAAAGGATTTCGCTTCCCGGTGATGATCATGTCATCGTCCTTTGAAAGCACCAGGCGCGCCGCGCGGCCAGTCTGCTTCGCCACCAATGCGGCATACGCGGCAATAGGAGCCGCCTGCGATTCCTTGCCCCCAAATGCGCCGCCCAGGCGCTTGGCAATGCACACCACATCGCTGAAGCGCACGCCACACGCTTCTGCAACCACGTGCTGCGTCTCAGTGGGATGCTGCGTCGAGGAATGCACTTCGAGCTGCCCGTCCTCGCGCGGATACACCACTGCCGCTTGGCTCTCAAGATAGAAGTGATCAGCGCCACCGATTTCCAGTGTTCCCGCAACGCGGTGAGGCGACCGCGCCAGCCCTGCCGCTGCGTCACCAGTTGCAATCGTGCGTTCCGATCCGATGAAACTCTTCGCCGCCACCGCTTCTGCCACGGTGCGAATGGCAGGCAATTTCTCCCACTCCACTACAACCGCAGCCAAACCCTTCGCGAGCGCTTCCTTGGTCTCTGCACCCAGCACGGCCACCACTTCGCCAACGAAGTTCACCTCGGATGCTGCAATGATCGGCTGATCTTGAAAGATGGTGCCCCAAACATTGTGCGCCACATCAGCGGCGGTCACAGCACACACAACGCCAGGAAGAGCGAGCGCAGGCGCGGTGTCGAGGTGACGCACTCGCGCGCGCGCGTATGGGCTGTACACCAGCCCGCAGTGCAGTTCGCCCTTCAGCATCGGGCGGTCATCGATGTATTCCGACTTACCCGTGACATGGGTCGTGGACGAATCATGTGGTACCGATCCCTGATCAGTAATGATCACAGCGAGCCGAGCAGGAGTACTGGTGTGCTCAGCCACGGAGCACCTCATTGCCAAAGCGTCGGAAGATATTTGCAGCGGTTACGCGTCGGTATGCACCACTGCCGCGAACATCAGAGATCGGCGCAATTGATCCAGCAATCAGTTGCGCTACTGATTCAATGCGCTCCGGCGTGAGTTCGCCGCACAGCGCCCGCTCTGCGTCTGGCATCCGGACAGGCGTCGCTGCGACTCCGCCGTAAGCGATCCGCGCGGATGTCACACACGGCGCCGATTTCCCGCGACGCCCAGTGCCGAGTGTGACCGCAAATGCCCCGCTGACTGCGCTGATATCGAGATCCTTGCGCTGCGAAACCTTGCAGAGTCGCAGCACCTCGCGCGATGGCGTCCGCTGAAACGACACGTGAGTAATGATCTCGCCCGGCTCAAGCGCAAGCTGCTTGTACCCAAGATACAACTCGGTCATTGCAATCGATCGCTTGCGAATCGGCCCCTTGCCACCCGGCCGCCCGGCGACATGGACTTTGCCGCCTGCAATCAGAAGAAACGGCAGCGTGTCTCCAATCGGCGATGCGTTCGCAATGTTGCCGACCAGTGTCGCAACATTCTTTATCTGCGGCGATGCAAAGAGGTTCAGGAACTGCGCAAACTCCGGGGCAACGTCCTCGCTCACGCGGCGCACCTCTGCAAGCGTCACGCGCGCGCCGAAAGTCGCGCCAGCGCGACTCACTTTCGTTTCATAGAGCTCGGGTACAAGATGCAAACTCAGAAGCGCCGAAGGCATCGGCTTGCCCTTATTGACCTGCACGCCAAGGTCGGTGGCCGCACCGATCACCCGGAATCCCGGATGGTGCGCAGCAAAGGTGACTGCCTCGCGCAGCGTTGCCGGCGCAAACAATTCCACGCCGTCATAGCTCACTCGCATCGAATGCTCGGTTGCTGCAATCGATTCAGTAACTGCGAACATATCTGAATATCGAAGCGCCACGGAATGTTTCTCAGTAGCGCGCACGGTGAGTGCCGCCTCAATGATCGGCGCATATCCAGTGCAGCGGCATAAATTCCCGGTGAGGTAGTTCATTGCCGTCCGCTCATCGGCCTGCGCATGCTTCTCCAACATGCCGCTCAACGCCATCACGAAACCGGGTGTGCAGTAGCCACACTGCGATGCGTGACATACGCGCATGGCATGTTGCGCTGGCGACAATTCATTGCCGCACTGCATGCCTTCCACTGTGACGATGTGCGCGCCATCCATCTGCGCCACGGTCGCAATACAAGAATTCATTGCCTCATACTCAAACGCTGCCCCTGCGGCGAAGGCTGCGCCCGGTCGCTGGAACGCACGCAACACCGTGCACGCTCCGCAGTCCCCTTCCGCACACACAATCTTCGTTCCAGACAGGCCGGCTTCCTTGCGCAACCACTCCGCGAGCATCATCAAGGCCTCGCGACCTCGGATCTCGCGGCGCACGCCATTCACATGGAGAAGTGCATAATCACGCATTGACACGATCGTAGCACCCGCAGCAGGCGCGCTACTCAGGGCGCGGCGAACACTCGCACCCGGTTCATGCCGCCATCGGGAAACACCGTGACACGAATCTGCTCACAGGGTCCAACCCCGCCCGCCGCGAAGGCGATGACATTTCCAGCGAACGCTTTGACCTCCGTCCGAGCAACCAATGGAACCCACTCCGTTCCGCGCAGGCCGTCGATCTCCACCTCGCGCGGATTGTTGTTGACGAAATGACTAAAATCCAACTCAATTCGGCCGATCTTTGCCGGTTGCCCAAGCCTGATCACCACATTCTCCGAGTGTCCCGGCTCACGACTTCGCGCCGACTCGAGCCCGTCCACCATGCTGAGCGGCGGATACGGGGAGATGACTTGCGTGGCTGGCGAATAGTGCTCGTTGGACGCAGAAACCACCTGACCACCAAAGGCCGCGCTCGCAAGATCCGCCATCCCACTACCAACCCGGGCGTTGCTGGCGGCAACCTCCGCAGCGGTCGTCGTGTACTTCGGCGTCATCGGCTTCTTCGTTTGCGGATCAAACGCATGCCAAGCGCGGATCGCCGGCGAAAACATGCGCTCCTTCTCAACCGCAGGAAGATCATTGCCATACAGCGCAAGACGAGTGACGCCACCATCGGGGTACATGCGCACGCGGATCCGCTGAAACTGAGCAACACCCGAAACAGACTCCACCGCATGGGCGCCGTGTCCAAAGAGTTGCATCGGCGCCACAATCGCCTGCCACTCCCCGCGCGCTGCATCCCAACCGTCGATCTCAAGTGCCTCGGCATGATTTCCAAGATGGAACTGCGTCGACACCGCAACACAACTAACCGCCGTAGCGCGTTGCATTTCAAAGATCATCCAATCAAACGGTTCCGGATTGTGCCGAACCGTCTCCCAACTATCCATGATCTTTCCCTGACGCCCAAAGAGCTTGGGATCGAAAGTAGGCAGATACGGCGACAGTAAATTCTCCGCACGCGCAAATCGCTGGTTTGAAACCGCTTCGACACGTGCGCCGACCACATGATTGAAGTTGGCGAGCGGATCACGCGGCCCGTGCGCATCGATCTCCTCGGGCAGATCCGCTGCAAACGCTGCGAACACCAATTCTCGGTAGCCCGCGTTGACACGCTGTTCCGGTGGAATACCGCCGAATGCCAAATCACTCCGAAATTGGCTCGTATCTACGCCGCGCATTCCCATGTGCCGCAGAATGATCTGCGCTACCTCTGCAACGAACAACATGCCCGCATGCTCCCCGTTGCACAACACCACGAAGCCGTTCCCTGCGTCTGGACCCGCGTAACAATGGACGAACAGCGCGCGGAATCCGTCATTCGCACCCTGATGTATCGCTAGACGATTCGGTCCCGCTTCGGCCGTGAAGATGCCAAGACCCATGTTGCATCCCATGAATTCACGACATCCCCTGTCGGATCCATGCAACATCCGCACCGCAGTCTCATGCGAAATCGGTCCGCATCGAATTATGCTCTGATGCGCGTTGCTCAGTGCGACAAGGAACCGCGCGACGTCGGCGGCTGACGCCACTGCCCCAGCAGCGATTGCGGGAAACACCTTGCGCGTGCCAATGACTGGTTCTCCAGAATCAAGAAATCCAGTCGCGCATTCCGAGCCAACCAATGCATCCTCGCGGAACGTGCATCCATCCATTCCGAGCTCGCGCAAGAACGCATCGATCTGAACATGAACGGGCGCGCCTCCCATGCACTCGATGAGGTGCTGAAGTACCAGGAATCCACCCCCCGAATACTGAAACCGCGTTCCCGGCGCATTCACAACGCCCACTGGCTCGTACCCATGTCGCTCGTTGCCGTTCAGGAGCTCCACGATCGGTGGAAATGCCTGGTTTACAGGCACGCCATTCACATAATGCATGTTCAAGCCCTGGTGCGACATGAGGTGCGCCACCGTGACTTGATCCGCCCATTCTGGATGCGCTGCGTCGAGAGACCGGACTTGAAACTTCGAACCAGCCTTGGCAAGGAGCGCGTTCACGCTTGCGGAAATCGGAACGCCCGCCTTGCGAAGTTGCTCCATCACGAAGCACGTACCGATGGTCTTGCTGAGCGACGCGATCTCAAATCCTGTCTGCGGAGTGACTGCATGGAGCGCATCACGATGCCCAAACTGCAGCGACTGCAGATGATTCACCGGGGAAGCGACACACACCGATGCACCCTTCACCCCGTGCCGCGCAAGCGCAGCTGCGATCTCATCAAACACTGTATCCACCGGCTGCGCGAGCAATCGACCCTTGGTGATCTGCCAAAGCGCTTCGCGCGCATGCTCCAGTTCCACTTCATGCGTATGTTCGATCCGAGTTCGTAGCGCCGCTTGCAGTTCCGTGCCAGTACGCCCCTTGGCAGCCACCAAAAACTTGAAACCAAACCGCTCTCGATATCGGCTACCAAGAGCGCGAAGTTCCTGCGCAACCTCGGCAGCGCCTCCTAAGACCTTCGCCTGCTCCTGCGCGGCCGTCGCGTCGAGCGTCCGAGCAGCCTCGCCAATATCACCGTGAAAGTGCGCTGCCTCATTGATCTCATGGATGTCAAAGCTGCGCACTAACCGCTCTGCCTTGCCAAGATCCAACACCGGATCCAACGCCATTTCCTCGGCAAATCGCCGACTTCCACACGCGGAGAAGAACGCATGTAGTCGCGCCAACTGCTTCGGAATCGCATATTTCTCCGGATCGATCGCCCGCAGCGCCGCCCAAGGATCGTCCTGGGTTCGGATCGCATCAAGCGTGAACGGCAGCAGCAGTTCAGTAGCGAATTCAACTGGCGACTCGCTGCCCATCAGCTGCAACATCAGATTCATCGCAACCGGATACCACTTCCGCGTGCGATCGTCCCACTTCACCTGCACGATCTTGCGCTGGTCCGAAAGATCCTTGCGAATGAAATGCATCTCCTCGTGTGCGATACGCATGAAGTCCGCGCACGAGAAGCGTCCGTGCTGCAGTTCATGCCAAACTTCCCAACGCGATCGCTCTGCGGTTGCCAAGTCATCCATCACCCGCACCGGCACACCATCGATATTCGCCGGAAGTGCAACGCAACCGTTGCCGCTCAGCCAGTCAGTGAGGTACTGCAGCGCTTGGAAGATGTTGTAACGAATCTCCTCCGGATCATTGTTAGCAACGAAACCCGACGTGTTTCGATCCGCCACAAGCAACGAACGCGGATACAACGGATTGTCCCGATCAAGACCGCGCACGTCGGAACCATGGATGAAATCCAGCACCTCGCGGTGGTGCTCAGGCACTAAAAGCGCGGTGACAAGCGAGTCCAACGCTGCTCCGTTGCCATTCTGCGAGCGCTTCCACGCCTCTACCAGCGCCAACCCAAGGCGAACAAAGTCCGGATGCGCTACCCAGAATCCCGAGAGATCACGCTTCATCTGCGTGATGACATCCTTGATGAATCCCTTGATGGCTACTTGAAATGATGCGCCACGAATATCGACGTCGGCAGGCAGAACACCGTACATACCGCCAACTTTGATGCCGCCACGCGAACCAACCACCTGCGCAAGAAGATCGTGGGAGGCCTTGATGTAATTGATCACAATGCCCGGATCCGCCTTCACGGGAATCCGATAGTTGCCGTCATTCTTCATCAGCCGCGCCGTCGACGCAAGAAAGTCATGCCACCCGAGCGACGCGCCAGCGAAGTACGGATACAGCGCATCCATGATCTCATTGACACGGAACATCGCGCGTGGATTCTCCAACACAATGAGCAGTCGAATGGTGCCGATTCGGTACTCCGGATGTCGGGCCGCAATCAACCGCTCCGCACGCTCAAGCATGACGCGAATGTACGCAGCCTCTTCCTCCGTCTCTAACTTCGGAACATAGAAGGCCAACGCCTGCGGGTTGTTCCAGTTAGCGAAGAGGTGCAATGCAAAGTCGTAGAGATGTAGCGGCAGCGGATTGCCGTGCAGGAAGAGAAACGGGCACGGCAATGCCAAACCCGGAAACCGCTTGATTGGCACGGATCGATGCGACCCCGCCAGCCGGTATTCCTTGCCAGAGCGCGGATCGTCATAGGAAATCGTTCCCTGCAAACAGCCAGTCAGATTCTCCCCAGCCAATACCAGATCCCCGCGCAGTGGCGTCTTGGAATCCTCGTCGTCGGCGCCCCACTTGGCGGAACCTGAAAAATCCTTCAGCAGTTCTGCCACGATCCCCGGTTCGCCAGGAAGTGTTCGATGAAATGCATTCATCGCATTGATGGAAAGTTTCGCGTCGTCTGGCGGACCAAACAGCGTCACATGACTACCCTGCAGGAACTCCGGAATCGGCGCGATCGGCGCCCCGCTTCCCGCGCGGCAATAGAAACTATTGAGCGGCCCAATCACCACACGGCCGTCAATATCTTCCTGACCAATCACGGTGCGATACCCCGGATCGCTGTAATCAACGTGCAGTGCAGCATTGAGTTCGAAGCAAGCACGCGTTCGTTCGTCAATAAAGGCACGATCCGCCACGCGCTGCTTCAATACCGCAGCAAGATCCGGCTTTACCGCTTCGTACAAGTCACACAGAAATCGCAGTGATTCGTGGCTTTCAAGGCCACCCCCTACGCCCAATTGCATCAGACCTGCCACCTCGGCAACGGGAACCATCTGCGACTCAAGGTGACTGATCAACTCCGCGGAGATGTAGTCGCGATAAGGGGGAATCTCCGCCAACGCCACCACTCCTCGTCGGGTCATCCCTGCACGATACCCGTGACGCCACAGTCATCACGGACTGCGCCCACAGTGGGAAGCAAGTTCAGGTGCAATATTGACCAATACCGCAATCTGCTTTAGCCTCACGGCGTGACACCTACCGCAGACCTTGGCCTTTCAACCCACGTCCTGAATACGTCGAATGGCCTGCCGGCGGAAGGCATGCTGATCCGCCTCGAAATCCTCGAGGGAACCACATGGCGCGAGGCGAGTACGGCACGCACCGATACGGATGGTCGTGCTCGAGAACTTTCTCCGAGCGCACTCCGCACTGGGGACTATCGGCTGACCTTCGCAACCGGCGCATGGTTCGCCGCACGAGACGTGGAATGCTTCTTTCCCACAGTCACTATTGAGTTCCGAGTCTCCGATCCGAAACGCCACCACCACGTACCGCTCCTGCTGAGCCCGTTCGGATACTCAACGTATCGAGGAAGTTAAGTCATGGCAATCATTCTTGGCGAAAATCGATACGGTAAGGCAGAGAACCGAGTGTTCCGGGTTACCCGCACCGGCGACATTCATGAGGTACTTGATCTCAATGTCTCGGTGCAACTCAGCGGTGACTTTGATGACACGCACACCGCCGGTGACAATGCGAATATTCTTCCGACTGATACGCAGAAGAACACCGTCTTCGCGCTCTCGCATCTGCACGGCGCAATGGAACCAGAAGCATTTGGCTTAATCATTGCGCGCCACTTCATCGCCTCACAACCGCACATCACCAAGGCTGAAGTCCGCCTTGAGAAGTTCCAATGGGACCGGATTATTTCGAAAGGCTCTCCGCACCCACATGCCTTTCAACGCAACGGTTCAATGACGCGCACTGCCACGGTGCTGATATGCCGCAATGCAGAAAGCACCCGCGAATTCGTCGTGTCTGGACTTGAAAATCTGGTTGTACTTAAGACAACCGGTAGCGAATTCACGGGCTATTTACGCGACCAATACACCACTCTCGCGGAGACCACTGACCGAATCATGGCCACGCAAGTCTCCGCACGCTGGCGCATTGCCGCGACGGATGCCCCGACACTTGACGGCATGAACTGGGCAAAGATCTTTCGCGAATCGCTCGACGCCATGCTCACCGCATTCGCCGAACACCACAGCCTTTCACTACAGCAAACGCTGTTCACTATGGGCGAATGCGTGCTCTCTGATGCACCAGAGATTGCGGCGATCCGCATATCGCTCCCCAACAAACATCACTTTGCAGTCGACTTGACGCCGTTCGGTCGTGAGAATCGCAACGAGGTCTTCATTGCAGCAGATCGCCCATACGGTCTGATCGAGGCGGTCATCGAACGCGACGACTCGCCACCGATGACCGATGGGTGGCCGTCATGGTGATGACCAGCGACCCCCGCTGCGCACCAAACTAAATCAGCGATCGCCGCGACGATAATCCAAACTCGGTCGCCGATGACTTCGCGCCTCAAGCTCCGGCGTGCGCCAGCAACCAACCCACCGATTCGGCCGCACCTCAACCAGTACGTGTTCATCACGGCCCGCCGCGCCTTCCGGACGAACGCCAGCCGGCATATCAGGCCACCACGGAATCACACCAGGAATCTTGCGGAATTCAGCTGGATCGTGGGTCACATCCTTGATCGTCACCAAGCGCTCGCGCGTGTCGCGCAACATCGGAATGGAGCGGAACAAGCCGCGCGTGTACGGGTGCAGCGGCTCGTCAAAGAGCTCAAACACATTGGCGTACTCCACCACGCGCCCCGCATACATGACGCACACAACATCGGCGTTCTCAGCCACCACTCCCAAATTGTGGGTGATGAGCATGATGCCCATGTCGCGCGTGCGCTGAAGCTCACGGAGCAATTCCAGAATCTGTGCCTGAATGGTCACATCAAGGGCAGTAGTCGGCTCGTCAGCAAGCAGCACCTTGGGCCGGCATGCAAGCGCCATCGCAATCATCACACGCTGACGCATACCGCCGGAAAATTGATGCGGATACATCGCCAGCCGCTCTTCGGGCTTCTTGATGCCAACATCTTTCATGGCCTGCACGGCAATTCGCTTTGCTTCGTCCGGGCCAACATTTTGGTGCAAGAAGATCGCTTCCATTAACTGATCCCCAATGCTGTACACCGGGTTCAGGCTGGTCATCGGCTCTTGAAAAATCATGGCGATCTTGCCGCCACGAATCGAGAGCATCTCTTCTTCGCTCAAACTAACAATGTCACGCCCTTCAAACAGAATGCTGCCGCGGTCAAACCGTCCCGGCGGGCGGGCGATCAGCTGCATGGTGCTCATGGCAGTCACGCTCTTGCCGCAACCCGACTCCCCAACAACTGCCAGTGTTTGCTGAGGAAACAGTGTCATATTGACGCCATTCACTGCCTGAATACGTGGCCCACCCGAGGAGTTGTCAAAGCTGACCGCCAGATCCGCAACCTGCAACACCGGAGTTGCAAGACGCTCCGCGCTGGCAGCGCCGGCACTCATGGCACGTACCGCGTCCTGGGTGGATTGATCATGTGCTGTCTTGACTGCAGATGGGCTCATCAGTGTGCTGCCTTCCGTAGCTTCGGGTCAATGGCGTCGCGCATTGCTTCACCAAGCATGTTGTAACTCAATACTGAAAGGAAGATCGCCATTCCAGGGAACACCGCCAACCACCAAACAAATGTTCCCGTGGCGGCGGTGGCGCTCGAGAGCAACTTGCCCCACGAAGCCTGGCCATCCGGTCCAAGACCAAGATAGGAAAGCGTCGCCTCAATGGAAATGGCAGCAGCAATTGCAAAGCTGGCGTCCACCAACACCGGGGTCACGCCGTTCGGCAACATGTGTCGAAACAGAATGGCGCGCAGCGGCAATCCGGTTGCCTTGGCCGCCTGCACAAAGTCTTGATTGCGCAACTTCATGAACTCGGCGCGTGTAAACCGCGCCGCGCCCGTCCAACTGAAGCAGCCGATGATGGCCATCATCACGTAGGTGTCGCGCGGCAATACGCCAGCAGCAACGATCAAGAGAAACAACACCGGCACCGCCATGAAGATCTCAACGATCCGGAAGAGAATCATGTCAACCTTCCCACCGAAGTAGCCCATGATGGCACCCATCGTCACGCCGATGACTACTGAAATTCCCGTGGAAACAAGGCCAATGGAGATGGAAAGCCGGCACGCCCACAACATCTGCGAAAGGACATCTCCGCCCAAAGCGTCGGTGCCAAGCAGCACGCGGCGCTCACCAAAGGACGTCCCCTTGAACTGAGCCAATCGGTCCACATCAGCAACGCGCTCACCCGGCGCGATGGCCACCATGTCACTGCGCGAGTATTGCGGTGACCATGGAATCAGCGTCCACGTGACCTCACGGATCGCGCCGGACTGTTCGTCCTCCATGTAACGCTCAAAGTTGATCAGCGTGGCTCCACCACTCGCCCCGGAAAGTCCCCAGCCGACCAACAGTGCTAGGACCGCCGCGCCCGCACGCACTCGACCCGAATCAACGGTCGGTATCCACGCCGCAGCCATGGCAAACAGCAGTGAAATGACGCCGATGATCGTCCATGGCCCAGCACCGCTGCGTGCAAACGCCTTCACCCACTCGGCGCGACCTGGATCTTGCGCCCAGCCGACGATCGCTCCAGCAATCACAATGGTGAATCCCACTTGCAGCGCCGCGACTACAAAGATCCCGAGCCGTTGCGCGCGTGTCAGGCTGCGTGGCCCGATGAAGATCCATGGAAGTCCAACAAAACAACCAATCAAAAGCGCCCAGTCAGTTGGTGTGAGGTTTGCAAAGAGTGGCCACTCGCGCACTACCGTGCCGCCGGCGCCTACCCGCACCAAGGTCAGTGGGTGCGCATTCGCCACGATCGGGCCGAATACTGCAAAGAACGCTATCACTCCAATCCAACACATGCCAAAGATCGCCCCGGGACGCTTCAGGACGCGCTCCCATGCATCGGCCCAGAAGCCCTTGGCGCGCACCGCTCCCACGCCGCGCATCACATCGATACCGGAAATAGCCACAGGGATGGCAGTTGTGTCCTTACGCTCAGTCATAACTCACCCGCGGGTCGGCCGCTGCATAAAGGAGATCCGCCAAGAGAAGCGCCAGCATGTTGACACAGGCAATCAGGAATGTGTCCGCCAAAATCAACTCGCGATCGCGCAGATCAATCGCCTCGATCACCAAACTACCCATGCCAGGCACGCTGAAGATGCGCTCGATCACCACGCTGCCAGCCAGCATCGCCGGGAAGATCCCAACGAACATGGTGATCAGCGGAAGCAAGCTGTTGCGGAACACGTGACGCAACACCACATCCTTACGCGGCACTCCCTTGGCCTTCGCAGTACGAACGTAGTCCGCACTGAAGTTGTCGAGCATCGAGGCGCGCGTCTGCTTGGAAAGCACAGCAAAGCTGCCGTACACCAAGCAAAGAACCGGCAGACCGACATGCCAAAGCGTGTCGAACAGATAGCCACGTTGCCACACTCCAGAAGCGTCCGTGAACGGCATGAATGTGAACGCCTCGGAGCCACTCGCGTGCAACCCGCTCACTGGAAACCATCCTAAATACTGCTTGTTTGCCAAGAAGCCAATGGCAAACACTCCAGCCAGCACGGTCGGTATGGAATACAGCGACAAGTACAAGAAACCGGAGAACATATCGAACCAGCCGCCGCGCCGAACGCTTGCAAGCACGCCCGTCGGCACCGCGATCAGATACGAAATGGGGAAGGCAATCAGGTTGATGAGAAGCGTGACGGGAAGCGCCGCCGCAATCAGGTCCCACACCGGGCGGTTCTTTGAAAATGCCACGCCGAGGTCAGGCGTGTCCAGGCTCACCACATCCGGAATGAGCGGAATGCCGCTGGTTGGGTACGGGTGCGCATGGAACGCTTGCATCGCCTGCGTCTGCGCCACCACCGCGGCGGTGTGCGACGTATGCATGTCCGTGGCCGCCTTCTCTAACTTCGGCCAAGCCGCGTTCGAACGATCAAACGCAACATCGCTGAAATCGCGCGGATCTGCACCGCCCTTGCCGTTCAGTCGTTCTTTCAGTGGGCTACCGGCGGCACGCGCGTAGTCGGCAATGGCGTCCTTGAAGAGACGCACCTTGCCCACGTAATCGCGACGCGTTCCCTCGGCTTCACGCTGCATCTTCTTGAATTGTGGGATCGCGCCTTCGCCCGCGGCAATGACCACGGGCGGCACCGTAACCACCGGCACCGGAAATGCTTTCGCCAGCGGCGGCTCATCAATCGCACGCGGCGCCGGCACGCGCTCGCCATTACCGTCACGCAGATCGCGCATACCGAACTTCACCGGCGAAAGACGTCCAAGCCAACGTACGTACTGCACGATCACCGGATCGTTCAGCCCGTAGCGATCTTCCAGATACGCCTGCATCTGCGCCACCCGACTGGTGTCCGACATCTGTCCACCCTGCACTGCCAACCCCGCGCCGATACCGCCCGGTGCGAGCGCCAACAGCATGAACACCATCAGCGTGATTCCGAGGAGGGTCGGAACCATGAATGCGAGGCGTCTGAAGAGGTAGGAAAGCATCGGTAGCGCAGGAGCGCGTCAGTTGGCGGAAGGAGTTGGTTGAACGTTCCCAGAGACGCGGAAGAATTCCTGCGGCTCCAGACCGGTCTTATAAGTGTTCACATTGCCAAAGTCTCGCTTTACAAAGCGCAGCCACGGTGCCACGCGGACAAAGGTGTACGGCTGGTCTTCAGCAATGCAGGCCTGCAACTGGCGCCACACTGCCATGCGTGTCGCCTCGTCCATGGTGCGACGACCCTTCTCGATGAGCGCGTCGCAGTCCTTGTTGACCCACTGCGTGAAGTTGTCGCCGCCCTCCTTGATGCTCTCGGAGTGGAAGATCTGCCGCGGGTCGCTTTCGGGCGCATTGTTGCCCCAACCCATGGTGATCGCATCAAAGTCGCGCAACTTCAGCAATTCTTGGTAGCGGCTCCAATCCACGGGCCGCGTGGTCACCATGATTCCGGCCTTCCCATAGCTGTCCTTCACGAACCGCGCGAGGCGCTCGGAAATTTCACCACCGGTCGCATACGTGTATTCAAAAGTGAACTTGTCACCCTTCTCATTCTCCAAGATGCCGTCGCCATCGCGATCTTTCCAACCGGCTTCGGTAAGCAGTTGCTTCGCTTGGTCTTGATCAAATGGAAGCGGCTGCACCGCTGGATCGCTCGCCGGGCTCTCCGGATTGTTGGGACCCTTGGAGACGATGCCAATACCGTCCCAGATATCGCGAATCATGCGCTCGCGGTCAAGCAGCATGGTCATGGCGCGCCGCACGCGCTTGTCAGCAAAGGGCGTCAGATTCTTGCCGGAGCGTGGCCCGCACTGCCACGCAATGAAGCTGTAACCGCAGCGCATGTTGGTCCACTTGAGCGCGTAGTTTGATTTCTCAAACTCCGGTTCCTCCTTGATAACCTTATTGAATTGCGGTGATGTTGGCAGCATCATCGATCCCTCGCCGTTGCGATATGCAACCAATCGACCAAGGTCATCCTTAATACTCTTGAAGCGCATGCGCTCCAGCGCGGGCTTCTCCGCCCAGTACTGCTCGTTACGCACCAGCACCACGTCTTCGCCGGGCGTCCACTGATTCGAGAGTTCTTCCGGGCCCGATGGCAGCTTTGACAGGCGGAACGGGCCGGAGCCCATGGTCATGCCCGTGCCCTGATTGATCTGCGACGGCTCAAACTTCGCGTAGTAATGCTTGGGCAAAATCGGATCGCCAAGCGCAATCAGAATGTTTGTGAAGAACGCCTCCTTGAAGATGAAGTCGACGGTGAGACCGTCCACCACCTGCACCTCCTTGAGGTTGTCCTGCGTGCTGCGAGTGCGCTCCGCCTCAATGAGCGGATTATTGATGAAGTCCATGTAGGTCCAGCGAATGTCCTCCGAGGTCACCGGCGTACCGTCGCTGAAGCGGGCGCGCGGATTGATGTGCGCGCGAATCCACAGACCGTCAGGATCAATCTGCCAACCATCGGCAAGCGCGCCAACCAATCGCAGCGTCTTCGGGTCGAAACTACTGAGGCTCTCACACACGCGGTCGAGGACGCGCGTCGAATAGACGTCGCCAGCGATGTACGGCGTCAACTTGGCCGGCTGCGCCTCAAACAATTCAATGAACTCGCCGCCCGTGCCGAAACCAGGAATGGTGGTCGGATCAATAGCGCAATGCGGTGCCGCCCAGTGCGCTACTTTGACACCCAGACGCGCCCAACTCTGGTCGGTGGAAACGGCCGTGGCTGCCGTCGTTGCCGATGCAGCCGTCGCGCCGCGCACTACGCCAGCGCCGGACTCCAGCTTGCGGCTGACCTGCGCCACCTGTTGCTCAATATCTGCAAGTTTGGCGGACATGCCCTGTTGGACGAGTTCTATCCGCGTCTTCTGCACCATTGAAAGCCAGACGCTGCCGAGCGTTGCAAGGAGCACAACCAGAAACACGAAGTCTTTGATTCCGAATCGATTCTGCATGGATTACCTCTGAGTTGGGGCAGCGTAGCGGAACGGCTGCGCATTCGGCCCTGCGTTCGCGCACCCGGTCGTACGTTATTGACGCGTAATCACCAACGCGAACGCGTGGCGGTTGGGTCAAAGCGCGCCCGCAGTGAGTCGCCGATGAAATTCAGCGCCACCAATGTCAGCGCAATCAGCGCACACGGCGCCGCGAGCAGCCACCACCGGCTGGTGACGAGATTGACCTCCGAAAGTCCAGCACTTGCCAAATTGCCCCAACTCGGCACCGGCTCGCGCACGCCGATACCAAGGAAACTCAGGAAGCTCTCGCTGAGGATCGCCGAAGGCACAGTCAACGTGGCATACACCACCATTGAACCCACTAGATTCGGCAATATATGCACGCGGAATTGCCGGAATGGTGGTACTCCTACCGCGCGGCACGACTCCATAAATGGCTGCGCGCGCAGACTCAACACTTGCCCGCGAATCACCCGTGACATGGTCAGCCAGCTGGTGCCACCGATCGCCACCAACAGCACTGCCAACCCGACCAATTGCGAAGCCCCGGGTGACAATGTGGTACCCACACGGCCGACAATTCCATCGACGGCAACTGCCAGAAGCACCACGAGCAAGATCGAAGGCAGCCCGTATAGAACATCAACCGTCCGCATCAGAATGGCATCGGATCGTCCACCCGCAAATCCTGCCAGTGAACCCCACAGCGTGCCGATCACTACCGCTACCGCCGCCGCGGACAGACCGATCGCCATACTAAAGATGCCACCCGCCAACACGCGCGCCAGTACGTCGCGACCAAGTGCATCGGTACCAAGGACTCGCCCCGGCACGTACGCCGTCGTTGCCGCCACGCGTTCAATGCGAGCCGCATCATCGGCCGGCAAGGAGTGCCAGTACGGCGGCAACAAATTCAATTCAAGGTTGGAGGCCGCGTAACGCGGAGCGTCAATGTTCCCAACACGCACGGAACCGAAACTCCATGGTGTCGTAAACACACACAGCCCCACTACGAACGCGAGGGTCCACCAGCCAACGCGAGCCCAACGACGCTGTGAAAGTTCCACACTTGCAGTCTACGAATTTCAGGGCTTCGCGGCAGCGGGTTGCTCCGGACGCGGCTTGCCACGGCGTTCACCGCCGGCACCACCCTCCCCAAACATCCCGCGTTCTTGAATCGGCTGGCCATTCTTCACCGCGTCAGTGCGCTCGGTAACCCGGGCGTCGGTGTTGCGCTGATCTTTCACCAAATCATCACGCATGGCCTTCATCTGCTCATCAAGGGCCAACAACTCTTGGGCACGCGCTTTGAGATCGATATCCACCTGAGCACGAACCTTCGCGGCAATCTGCACGCCGAGCGCCGCTTCCTTGGTTGCGTCGCCCGCCGCTTGAGCAGCGCGGTACGCGTCACCAAGCGTTCGCAACTCCAGCTGTAGACGCACGTCTTCCACGCGAATGGCATAGAGATCCGGGTTGCGTTCCTTGAGCACTGCCAACGCCACCAGTCGCCGAGCACTCTGCCGCATCGCTTGCGACATTTCATCGGGCGACTTGGTGCATTGCTCGGCTAACTGTGTGGCAAGCTCCGGCGACACATCGCGCGCCACGGCGATCACGCGCTCAATCATTTCCGGAGGCATCGGGCCATCGGGGCGCCAGCGCATGGCGTCGCCACGTCGTGGCTCACTCGGCTGCTTCTGCACTGCGCCATCCTTCGCGGCGCTCACGCTGTCATCCGCCCAAGACATCATGCCGAACACCAACGCTGCGGAGCACGCGGCGATAGTCAGCAGCGATCTGCGCGGATTGCGTGCATTGCTCCGCGTCAACATGACACCCCTCATCGCTTACCTCCGGCGGCGAGCAACTCATCAAGTTCAACGGTGACATCATCCACTGAGCGCCCAGTAGTCAAGCCGATGGCGCTCGCATCGAATGCGCTTCCTCCATCGGTGGCGCCAAGCGCTGTGTCGCTATCAATGAACGCCACCAGCAGCGCTTCTGATCCACCCATCGGCGTGAGTTCAACGGCGCGCACAGTCATGATGCTGGGTGCGCGCGGCGGCGTGCCACCAAAGACAAAGATCGCCACTGATCCAGCCAACATCACAATCGCGGCAGCAGCCAACGCCCAATGCCGTGTTCGTGCGCCCACAAATGCCAGCGTTGCGGGCAACTGTTCCGTTTGCAATTCGGTGACGCTGCGCGCAAAGACTCGATCAGCCAGCCCTGGACGCTCAGCAGCGTAGGAAGCGGCGGACAACTCAAGACGAGCGGCGATGGCGTGCAGTGCTGCATCGGCGGGGAGACCATGCTGATCATGCTGATCATGCAGGTCATGCAGGTCATGGCGGTCATGGGAATCGTTGTACATGTCACTCATTGCTTGTTCCTCCTATCGAACGCCCGCCACCCGGCGCGCATTGCACTGCGGGAAGTCCCGCGGGTCGGATAATCCGGTAAATCACTGCCTGAACCCCATTCATGGTCGACCCTCCGGGGTTCGACCCGCCTCAGCCGCCGTACCTTCCAAAAATCCACGCAACTTTGCCAACGCCCGGTGATGCCGGGCGAGCAAGGTTCCCAGCGGTTCCCCGAGGTGTAAAGCCATCTCTTTGAAGCTCATACCCCCGACATGGCGCAGGTCAATGACTTCCCGGTCGGAGGCGGAAAGCCGCTCCACGGCGGCTCGGAGCGCCCCGATTTCCTCGGCCGCGGCGCGACCGGCGTTCGGGTCCGGAGCCGCTCCCGCCAGCCCCTCGAGCACCTCGTTTGCCCCGGCAGGCTTGGCGTGGCGGCGCTTGCGTCGGGCATCGTCGCGCAGGCGATTCACGGCAATCCGAAACAGCCAACTCTCAAAGCGCCCGCCCTCAACATAGTCAACCAATTTGGCTGCAATCGTGCAAAACACAGACTGGGTTATCTCTTCGGCAAGTTCCGGGTCAGCCCCCTGAGAGCGCAGTAAACCGTACACACGCCCCGAGTATTCGCCAACCAAGATGCGCCATGCAGCATCGTCGCCACCCGCAGCACGGGCAAGAACCGCTGCTGATACTGGACCATCATCTGGCATTGCCGTGGATGAACGCGCTCCCCGCCGCTCCCTTGCATCGGCCTCGGTCACCCGGGCAGGTCTCCGTAGTCCGCGCCGCCATCCGAACGGCCCGCATACTCAACACCACGCGTGGATCCATGCTGCACCAGGTTGCGGAACGCCGTGGAACTGCTGTCCCACAGGAGTTCCACGGTTCCAGTTGGACCGTTTCGCTGTTTGGCAACAATCACCTCAGCAACGTTGGCTTTCAGCGGATTCGCTTCCACCCAGTTGGCATCGGACTTGTGGTAGTACGCCTCGCGGTGCAACATCATCACCACGTCCGCGTCCTGCTCAATGGATCCTGATTCACGGAGATCGCTCATACGTGGGCGATGACCCTCGCGGCCTTCCGCTTGGCGATTGAGCTGGCTCAAGCACACCACCGGAACGTCAAGTTCGCGTGCCATTGCCTTGACGCCACGAGATATTTCACTCACTTCCACTTGGCGACTCTCCACGCGCGTGCCCGAACTCATCAACTGCAGGTAGTCGATCACCACCGCGCCGATTCCATGCTTCTCCTTCATGCGCCGCGCCTTGGAGCGCATCTGCAGGAGCGTCAAACCGGGCGTGTCATCAATGAATATTGGAGAATTCTTCAGGCCGTCGCACGCACCCATGATGCGCCGCCATTCCTCGCGCGACAGCATGTTTTTGCGGAGTTTCTGCCCATCCACGCCGCCCTTGGCGCACAAGATGCGCTGTACGAGCTGCTGCTTACCCATTTCCAAACTGAAGAACGCCACTCCATTCGAAGCGGCCGCCATGTTCTCCGCCATATTGAGGGCAAACGCAGTCTTACCCATCGATGGGCGCGCCGCCAAGATGATCATCTCGCCGCGCTGCAGTCCACTGAGCATCTCATCAAGTTCATCGAAACCGGTGGGCACACCGGTGACGTGCTTGCCTTCGTTCTGCTCAAGCGTCCGGATGGTTTCGTCCAGCAATTCCCGCAAGGTGGAAGCGGCACGCGCTTCACGGCGCTGCGCGATCGCAAAGATGCGCGACTCTGCTTCACCAAGCGTGATGACCGGATCTTGCCGTGATTGATGCGCATCAACCAAAATTTCCCCGGCGGCGCGAATCAGTTCGCGCAACGTGGCCTTCTCCCGAACAATGCGTGCGTACTCCGCTGCATTGGCGGCGGTAGCAACGCCTTCGGCCAAGTCCATCAGGTACGCCGCACCGCCAACATCATCAAGAACACCGTGATCCTTGAGTCGTTGCACCAGCGAGACGATTTCCATGGTCGCCGTCGCGTCGTACAGCGCCACCATGTGTTGAAAGATCGTGCCGTGTCCGGCTTTGGCAAAGTCATCGGGCTGGCTGACAATTCCAATCACATCAGCAATCATCTTTGGATCGACGATCATTGCCCCCAACAAACTCATCTCCGCCTCCGGCGCGGCCGGCGGCAACGCTGAGAACAGCCGAGCTACCTCGGTGGGATCGGAAACCGTTCTGCGTACCGCGTCGCGGCGACGAGAGGAACGATCGCCAGGGCGACCGTTGAAACCTGACTGATCTTCCATGCGTGCTGCTCCTCAGGTGCGCGTTTCACCGCGCGGTGCGCGTCGGATTACTCGGCTCCGGATGCGCTACCAGCGAGCACTGGAACTGTCGACTCTTGGTCGACGCATTGCTTCATCAATCGCCCAACGCGGAAGCGTGCGGTGCGCTTGGCAGGCACCATCACGCGCTCAAGCGTCTTGGGATTCTGCGCCACGCGCTCGGCGCGCTCGCGCACATCAAAGATGCCGAAGTCGCGGAATTCAAGCCGATTGCCCTTGCCGAGCTCATTGATGACTTCATCAAGAAAGCCTTGAACCACTTGACGCACATCTTGTCGCTTGAGTCCTGACTGTTCGGCAAGCCGTTCAATCAGTTCTTTCTTGGTGACGGTGGACATGGGTGGCTCCTTCTTGATGTGCGGTCTCGGGGCTTCACCGCCCGACGAGAGTGCGCAGTATGCGCCGAATGACACGTCGAGTCAAGACGCGACTGGGCGCAAGTGTTGGCAGATTAAAGGGTTGTGCAACATTGCAGTTGACAACCTTATCCCCCGCATATCCACCGAATTGCAATGGTTATGGGCGTTTCGAACCGGGCACAACGCCAGACAGCGCCGCCCGGACCCCTGCTTCACCGCCTAAAAACGCCATCCCAGCCCGTACAACCAGCCATTCCACCCTCGTGGAGTCGTAAACCAGCCGCGACAGCTTCGCCCAGTCCTTCCCCGAGCAGATGACCGCCGCGCCCGTGGCACGGGCCCGCGCCGCGATCGTCTCGACATCGTGAACGGTGAAGGCGTGATGATCACGAAACCGGAAATCGCCCGCGATACGTCCACCATGCGCTGCCACATCAGCAACAAACGCCTCCGGGCGCGCGAGCGCCGTCGCCACCACCAATTGCGCGCCATCAAGCGCTGCCAACGGCATATCCCGACCGCCAGCACCAAAGCGCTCCACACGCGTCCACTCATGACGCGTCCACGCCGCAGGCGGCGCACCATGTAGACGCTCGATCTGCGCTGCAAGGATGGGATCGATACACGTAGCGCGCGTCACAATCACCATGCTGGCTCGGCGCAGCGCACGCGCTGGCTCGCGGAGCCAACCTGCAGGCAAGAGCGCGCCGTTGATGGCGGGTCTTCCGGCATCCACCAGCACAATGTCTAAGTCGCGAGCAATTTGTCGATGCTGAAACGCGTCATCAAGTACCGCACAATCAATACGTTGATCTGCTGCGCGCGCACGCGCTATCGATGCAACGCGATCCGCACCAACCGCCACGGGAACTCCAGGGAGCATGGCTCGGAACTCTTCCGCTTCATCCGATACTCCGTCACGTGCCCCGTAGCCACGCAGCGCAATCACCGGATGATGACCGGACGTCTGCAACACCTCAACACACCAGCGAACAAATGGCGTCTTTCCCGTGCCGCCCACTGAAACATTTCCAACACTGATCACTGGAATTCCAACGGATGTCGGGGTTCGGATGTTTGCATCCCAGAGTGAATTGCGCGCGCTCACCCCCATTCCGTAAGCAAATGCCGCCACATGCGCCACCGGTGCAAGCGCCCGATGCAGCGGTCCAGACGCTGCGGCAACGGATACGCCGACACTGTCACCGGGCTGGGTTGATTCACTCATGATGCGCCTCTCATTCCAAGTGCCGGCAGGACCAACCGTGTTGGCAGACCCATGACTGTTTCTGGGTCGCCGACACACTGCAGTGGCCAGCCAGCTGCCAAGCGTTCAGCGTAGTTGTAACCGCCAGCCTTGCCACGCCATGCACCACTTGCCGCATAGTCAGCGATCGCCGCATCAGAGACGTTGCCAAGTGTCACACGTGCCGTGTCCACAAAGATCCGTCGACCACCACTGCGCCGGTCAAGCACACAGATTCCGGTGACCACATCGTGCGTGGCACCAACAAAGCCCTGCATCATTCGCGCTGCGTCCTGCGCATCAGCAGGCTTGCCGATCACCGCTCCGCCAGCAACGCACATCGTGTCTGCCGCAAGGATCCAACGCGGACCGTCGCTGGCAAATCGGACGGCTGCATCTGCAAGTACTTGCCGCGCCTTAAACCACGCCAAACTCATCACGAATCGTTCCGGATCGCGGCCATCGGCAGGGGCATCGGCATCATCAATTGCCGGAATCATCACCATAAATGCAACCCCAGCAGCCGCAAGCAGTTCGCGGCGACGTGGTGACCCACTCGCCAAAATAACGTTGGAAAGGGCTGTCACTTCGGCCAGGGCAGTGTCGTCGCGTGGGTGCATGGTTCGACGCTGCGCGGCGTGCGAGGAAATACAAGTATAGTTCGCACCCCGGCAGCAACCCCACTGCACGGCACGCGAACTGTTTGACGATGTCCGACTCCCGCCCCAAGCCAACCAGCACCCCGGACCCTGCGGAGCGCGCTCGCCTCGGCACCACCATGTCCGGTGCAAATGCCCGGCATTCCATTGAGACGCTCATCGGTCGTGCAGCGGTCGAGCGCGGGTTAGCAACGCGCGACCAAGTGCTTGCCGCCTTTGAGGTGCTCAAGCAAATTCCCAAGGAAGAACGCGCCGCGCAATTCGTTCGCGTCTTTACTGGCCGTGGCGTGCTCACTGCTGAGCAGATCGAAACACTCCGTGGCTGGATCGGCGAAGAGAACGATCCATCGTCCAAGTCCGGCTCAAGCATGGCTGGCCCCGCCGTCACCGCTGCACTGTCCATTCCTGGATATGAGGTCATGAAGAAGCTCGGCGCGGGCGCCATGGGCACCGTGGTGCTGGCCAAGCAACTCAGCCTTGATCGACTGGTAGCAATCAAATTGCTACCCAAGAAATTTGCCTCGGACGCTCAGTACATCGACCGCTTCTACAAAGAAGGCAAAGCGGCGGCCAAACTCAACGATCCCAACATCGTGGCCGCCTACGACGTTGGTCGGGCGCCGGGTGGCGAGTACTTCTTTGTGATGGAGTACATCGACGGCGACACCGTGTTCGACCGCATCACCGTCAAGCGACGCATTCCAGAAATGGAAGCGATTCACATCACTCGGCAAGCAGCCAGCGCGCTGAAACACGCACACGCCAAGGGATTCATTCACCGCGATGTGAAACCAAAGAATCTGATGATCAACAAGGCTGGCGTGGTGAAACTGGCCGACCTCGGCTTGGCTCGCGCGGGAGATGACTCCGCTGCAATCACTGAGGAAAAAGGCAAAATCTTTGGCACTCCGTATTACATCTCGCCGGAACAGATCCGCGCGCGCGATGTAACGCCAGCCACTGACATTTACGGTCTCGGCGCCACGCTGTACCACATGGTCACTGGTCGCGTCCCCTTCGATGGCACCGCCCCGAAGGACGTGATGCAAAAACACCTACGGGATCCATTGATTCCGCCCGATCAGATTGCACCCAATCTTTCTGGCGGGCTCTCCATGATCATTGAAATGATGATGGCCAAGGATCAACGCGAGCGGTATCACTCCGCAGCCGACCTCATTGAAGATCTTGACTTGGTGGCTGCAGGCGATGCTCCGGTCCACGCACGACCCAAACTCGATAGCCCCATCTCTGGCATGGATTCATTGGGAGCCACTGGAACCGACGAAGTGGTCATCGCTTCCATGCCGCGCGCGCCAAGCCCATGGTCAACACCAGTGGGCATCATTGTGCTCGGACTACTGGCAGTGAGCGTGATCGGCAATCTGCTGGTGGTGGCACTGATGATGCGCGGCGGCAAGTAATCGGCAGGCGACACTGTGCTTGATGGCTACCGCGGCTTAACGCACCTCAACAAGCATCTCAATCTCCACGCTCGCCCCGAGTGGTAGAGCGTTCGTGCCGACTGCAGCGCGCGCATGTCGGCCTGCCTCACCAAAGAGTTGCTGCAAGAGTTCGCTGCCACCGTTTGCCACCTTCGGCTGATCGGTCCAACCGTTGTCCGATTGCACGAACGCCCCAACGCGCACGATCCGCACCACGCGCGAAAAGTCGCCGCCGATCTGGTCGCCAATGACGGCGAGCCCATTCAGCACGCACTGCCGCGCCGCCGCCTGTGCCGCCTCGAACGAGCACACCGAAGGGACCGGTCCGGTGGCCATCAACTGACCGTCCTTCATCGGGAGCTGCCCGGACACGTAGATCAGATTCCCCGTACGAACGGCTGGGATGTAGGCCGCCACTGGTTTCGGGGCGGCGGGCAGGGTTAATCCGAGGGCGGCGAGTTGCTGTTCAAAGGTCATGTGGACATCCTAATGAGGGAACCGCTTGCGAGCGCGTGGACGCTTATTGGAACTACGGAAATCAAAATTCTGGAGATTCACATGAACCACATGCCAACACTCCGCGCCCCTGCGCCGTATCTTCCTCTTGGACAGACGGAGCGATTGCCCCGCCTGCTCGACATCCCGACGCGCCTGGAGCCCAAACCGCTCACCTCTCGACTGCGGCATCCCCCGCGTTCTGCTTGGCAGAACGGTCCACCACATCACGTGCGGACTTTACGGAACATGAACTGATGCCATACCTGCGCCGCATGAGAGGTGCCCCGCATCGCCGGACCGACACGGCATCCCCAGACGCCTGAGCCACCCCCGCCAAACGGTCGCATTGCGATCGCGCAACGGATCGCCCATACGTTGACGATCGCTTACCGGCGATTCCATCGTCAGGCGGCATGAGCTCAGGTGATTCCTCCAACGCGCATTCTGAACCTGCATTGCAGATGCCTCGTCGGCATCAATGCTCGCGCGTGCGAGCAGTTGGGTTTGAAGTCGTTGTTCTCTCCGAATCGTCTCTTAGGAGTTACTGAACATGAAGAAGCGCGCATTTACGCTCGTCGAGTTGCTGGTGGTCGTAGCCATCATCGCCCTGCTCGTTGGTCTCTTGCTCCCGGCTTTGGCCAAGGCGCAACAGACCGCCAAGACCGTCAAGGACTCCAACCAGATCAAGCAGATCCACACCGCCATGGTTGGTCGTGCCAACGAGACCAAGGGCGGCAAGATGCCTACCCCAGGTCTCATTAACCGCCTCGCCTACGGCGCTCAGCAGATCCCCGGCGAAGGCGAAGAGGACTACGCGCAGAACAAGACGCAGAATTTGTTTTCGGCGTGCGTTGCGCAGCAGCTCTTCAATACCGACATTCTGTACGGCGCCACCGAGATCAACCCGATCGTCAAGGCGTACACCAACTACAACTACGGCGCATACCGCCCTGCCGCCGACAGCTATTGGGACCCCAACATGCAGGCGAAGATTGACGGCGCGGTCGGCACCAATGAATGCCACACGTCGTTTGCTCACCTGATCCTATGCGGACTGCGTAAGCAGCAGCACTGGCGTAACAACCTCGATTCATCGCGCCCGCACATGTCCACCCGCGGCTGCAAGAACGGCGTAGTCACTGGTGACGAATACGAGCAGAGCCCAACCCTGCGCCTGCACGGACCCACGAAGAGTTGGGAAGGCAACGTCTGCTTTGGTGATACCCACATGGAGTTCGTGGAAACCTTCCGCCCCGACGGCGTCTTCTATGAGTGCGGCACCTATAACGGCGGCAACCTCACCAAGGACAACCTCTTTGCGTGCGGCGGAACCGCTCCAGCCGAGTTCACCGGCAACGGATGCGTCGATGTGAACGCGAGCAATGCACCACAGCCATGGGCCGGTGCAGACACCATGCTGGGAATCCACCCCAACGGTGTCACCAAATGGATTGCCATCCCTTCGTGGGACAAGCTTGACACTCAGTAATTCGTCTCCACTCGCATTTCAATTACTCACCCCCTGACATGAGAAATACTCACATGAAGAACCGCAACCAAAACAAGGGATTCACCCTCGTCGAACTGCTCGTCGTGATGGCGATCATCGCACTGCTCCTGGGTCTCCTGCTCCCGGCACTTGCCAAGGCTCGCGCCACGGCACGCCAGGTGAAGGACCAAACACAGGTCAAGCAGATTCACCAAGGTTGGCTCACCGCTGCCAACGATTCGCAGGGCGTCTTGCCACTGCCTGGTGAAATCAACCGCGTTGGCGCAGTGCCCGGCCGTGGTGACATCGACGAGATTCAAAACAATCACGGCAATCTGCACGGATCGATGCTCGGCCGTGGATACGTCAATGCCCAGATCATGGTGTCTCCCGCAGAAATCAACGCCAAGGTGATTCCCTGCGCCACGTACAACATGAACATGATCAAGCCAGCCAACGATGTGTACTGGGATCCAGGAGCGGGAACAGGCTTCAAGGCCGACCTGCTCATACAGTGCAATACCTCGTATTCCACCATGCCGCTCGACCCCACTACGCGTCGCAAGACGGAGTGGAAGAACACCGGCAATTCACGGTTCGCCATCCTCGGCAACCGCGGCCCCAAGGCTGGCGCGGTGACTGGTGATGACTACACCAATTCCAAGACGCTGCTGATTCACGGCGGTACCAAGGAGTGGGACGGCAACATCGGTTACAACGACAACCACATTGAGTACGGGCGTACCTCGTACCCAGAAAATGTAAAGCCACTGGCGCAGGCCGCCTGCAGCGGTGGACCAGCAGACTTGGTAATCAGCACTCTCTCGCAGGACAACATCTTTAAGAATGACACTGGCTGCCAGACCGGTGGTAAGAAGAATGTTGACAGCGTCCTCTGGATCCAGAAGACCTCGTCCAACACCACCTCTACTGGCATCACCACGTTGGATATCTTCAGCGGCTCAGATTTCGTTACCTGGGACTGATTGTTGAACTGAAAGTGACCTTTCCCGCGGCCGGCACGCAACGCCGGCCGCGGTGCTTTTTGGGCCGACCGCGGTGCTTTTTAGGACGGCCGCGGTGCAACTTGGTCGGGGTTCGTGCAACTTGGTTGGGCTTCGTGCAACTTGGTCGGGATATCCTGTACCAATCTCATGCAACACTCAGGGGAAGCAATTCACAGCCGGTTCATTGCAGCAACCTGCGTCATGCTGGCCGCGCTGCTTGCCACGTTTGCGAATGCACAGACACCAGTGGAGGCAGTTGCCGTTCCGGCATGGCGGCAGGCAACGCGGCTGGCGGTGATCACCGTGTACGGTGAGATCGACGCCATGACGCGTAGCAGCGTCGAGCGGCGCATCGCCGAAGCAGCGGCGAGTGGGTTTGATGCTGCGGTCCTCGAAATTGATACGCCGGGCGGCGACATGTACGCCACGCTTGAGTTGTGCCTCTTTCTGAAAGATCGCGCGCCGCTTCCCGTTTGGGCGTGGGTGCATCCCAAGGCGTACAGCGCGGGTGCCATCATCGCGCTTGCTTGCCGCGGCATCATCGTTTCCCCGGGCGCCGCGTTTGGCGATGCCGCCCCAATTGCGGTCATTCCCGGCATGGGATTACAGCCTTTACCAACCGCCGAACGCGCCAAGATGGAAGCGCCGGTACTTGCTGAAGTGGTCGACAGTGCACGACGGCGCGGCTACGACGAAAATCTGGTGCGCGCGTTCGTCAGTGCGCCCGATGAGGTGTGGCTTCTGGAGCGAGTCAATCCGGATGCGAACGGCAACGCGCGCATCTTTGTTGGGCGCCCGGAGTATCGCGAAGCCTTCGGGACCGATCCCCCCACCATGCGAAGCGCGGGCACACAACGGGACGCCATTGCAACTGGCGCGGCAACCATTCCGTTCGTTGATGTATCACTGCGGCGCCGCAACGATGATGGTCCACGCAACGCTGAGGAGCGCGATGTCATGGTGGAAGACCAGCAGACGCGCCCGCCGGTGCGCGAGCGACTCACTGCGGCAACGGCGCAAGAATGGCGCGTGGTGGCGCAGGTCGATGGTGCAGAAGAACTACTGGTGACATACGCGCCGGAGGCGATCGCTTTTGGACTTGCTGACCGCGAAATTGGAACGGACGCTGAGCTTTCCTCATACTTCGGTGCGACATCGCTGCAACGACTGGACGAAAATGTCGGCGATGCCCTGGTGCGATTCCTCACCAGTTGGCCAGTGCGACTGATCTTGGTGGTGGTGCTGCTGGGCGGATTCTTGATTGAGATTGCCGCTCCCGGAATCGGCTGGTTTGGAGCAGCTGCGGCCTTGGCATTGGCGCTCTTGGTTGGCGCGCCTGCATTTGCGGGCGTTACCAGTTGGTGGCCATTGATGATCGTGGTCTTGGGTATCGCACTGGTACTGATCGAGATCTTCCTGATTCCCGGGGTGGGAATCGTGGGGTTCCTGGGCGGCGCGTGCATATTGGTGGGACTGGTGGTGGGTTTCCTTGATGCACCGCTTGCCACACCTGAAGGTCGCGATGACCTGGCCACTGCGATCGGCATCGTCGCTGGTGGCGGAATTCTGGCGATCGGTGTCGCGTGGGCGCTGTTGCGCGTGCTGCCACAGTCACGCCTACTGCATGGAGCGATCCTTGCAACCACCACGGGTGGTCTTGGACCATCCACAACGGTGTCAGCCTCGGGGGTGGTGCCGGTCGGTGCGCAAGGAATCGCTGTTTCGCCACTGCGCCCCGTCGGAAAGGCTGAATTCAATGGCGTACTGATGGATGTACAGGCCATCGGCCCGATCATCGCGTCGGGCGCGCGGATCGTGGTGGTGCGCTCCACCCCGTACGCTCTTGATGTGGAACAAATCAACGAATGATCTCTTACGCATCCATTGCTCTGTTGGCTGACACCACTGCCAGCGGTGATTCCTCCGTGTGGATCGCTGCAGGATTCATACTCCTCGCAGTAGCGTTGGTGTTGGGTGTGTTGGAGCTCTTTGTTCCAACCGGCGGTGTGCTGGCGGTCGCCACTGCAAGTTGCCTGGTGGCATCAATCATCACATTCTTCATGCACGGCATGTTGTGGGGGTTTGCGGCGCTTCTCGCCTATTCCGCAGGAGCGCCGTTTGCAGTGGTGCTCGGGTTCAAATTATGGACGCGCACGCCGATCGCGCGCCGGATGGTGCTTGGTAACACTGACGCCGATTCCGAAGGCTTGCAACCAATCAAGGTCGCTGCAGGCCAGGTAGCCGTGGGAACCGAGGGCGTGGCACTCACGCCGCTGCGCCCGATCGGATTTGTTCGGTTCGGTGACCTGCGCATGGAAGCTGCTGCAGAAATGGGCATGATCGACGTAGGGGCCGTGGTGACGGTGGTCGAATCAACCGGGGACCGCGTGGTGGTACGAGCGCGCGGCTAACATCCGTGCATGACTACGGAACCCGCACTTCGCAACGGATTCACTTTGCTTGCACAGGTCGCCCCGGCTACCAGCACCAACTTCAACATCATCTTCTGGGTGGTGTTGGCCATCGTGGGTCTGATCGGCTTTGTGATGCTGATCGTCATCAGCCAGTACATCCAGCTCGCGGTGCAGGCGTGGCTCTCCGGAGCACCCGTCAGCCTGCTGAAACTGGTGATGATGCGACTGCGCAAGGTTTCGCCCACCGAGATCGTCTTCAACCGCATCTCCGCCAAGAAGGCCGGCCTGGACATCGATTCAGATCAACTGGAAAGTCACTTCCTTGCCGGCGGAAACATTGAGCGTGTCGTGCGCGCGATGATCGCGGCAGACAAGGCAAAGATCGACCTGCCATGGGACCGCGCCACTGCCATTGACTTGGCGGGTCGAGACATTCTTGACGCCGTCAAGACCAGCGTTGACCCAAAGGTCATTGATTGCCCAAGCGTGCAGTCGGGTCGCCAGACCATTGACGCCGTAGCGAAGGACGGCATCCAGTTGAAGGCCCGTGCCCGCGTTACCGTGCGAACGAACATTGCACGCCTCGTCGGTGGTGCGACTGAAGAGACCATCATCGCTCGAGTCGGTGAAGGCATCATCTCCACCATCGGTAGCGCCGAGGACCACAAGAGCGTTCTGGAGAACCCGGACAAGATTTCCAAGACCGTGCTTGCCAAGGGTCTTGACTCCGGCACCGCGTTCGAGATTCTCTCTATTGATATCGCTGATATTGATGTCGGCGAGAACATCGGCGCCAATCTGCAAACCGCGCAGGCAGAGGCTGACACCAAGCGATTCCAGGCACAAGCCGAGCAGCGTCGCGCGCTGGCAGTGGCATTGGAAGCCGAACACCAAGCCGAGGCAGAGAAGAACCGCGCCTTGGTGGTGTTGGCCGAAGCAGAGATTCCCAAGGCCATCAGCGAAGCGCTGCGCAGCGGCAATCTTGGCTTGATGGACTACTACAAGATGCAGAACATCATGGCCGATACCAGCATGCGCGCTTCGCTCGGTAAACCGGAGCAGCAATCCTGACGCGCTGCGCAGGACTGCTCTGAGCATGCCCATTCTCTACGTGGTGATGCCTGTCTTCAACGAGGGATCAACCCTTGGAGAGATTGTTCACCGAGTACTTTCGGCACCCATGCCCACTGGCTGGAGCGTGCAACTGATCATGGTCGATGATGGCAGCCGCGCAGACGCAGCACAGGCAACCGTGCAGTGCGCAGCAAGCGCGGGTGGCGCGGTGCAGCTCATCGTTCACCCGCACAACCGCGGTAAAGGTGCGGCTCTCATGACGGGATGTAGCGCAGTACTCACCCGCGCCAATGACAGTGATGCCATGCTGGTGCAGGATGCAGACCTTGAATACGACCCCGCTGATTTCTGCGCGCTGCTTGCGGCGCTCGGCAAGCCGTCCACTGGCGCTGTCTTTGGAAATCGCTGGGGAACCGGTACCGAGCGCAGCGGGTACCGGCACCTGCACGCGCTTGCGAACCGCGCACTCACTTGGCTAAGTAACCAAGCCACCGGTCTGGACGTGCATGACATGGAATGTTGCTACAAATTGCTGCGCATACCAGTGCTGCGAACCGTACTGCCCTGGCTCTCTGAAGAACGCTTTGGCATTGAACCGCAGATTGCCGCCGCGCTGGCGCGTGCACACATCCGCGTGGCGGAAGTGCCCGTGCACTACTCACCGCGTACCTTTGCTGAAGGAAAGAAGATCCGCTGGACGGATGGCGTCCGTGCGCTGTGGGTCATTGTTCGCGAACGTCTCCGTAGCCGCGCACCGCACGCTGTAGGTAACCACCAATGAGCGCACAGCCCACTGAACTGACTGGCTTCCGCGCCATGATGAAACGGTTCCTTGCGCCCAAGCGTGCGGCCATGCAGGCGGTGGGATTCTTGGTTGGTCTGGCATTGGTGGCATGGGTAGTGAAAGGCGCCATCGACGTAGCTGCCGATCCAACCCGTGCTGGAATTCTTGAAAGTGTCCGCGCGGCATGGCAGCAACGCCCGTGGCTGGTGATCGGTATTGCGCTGACCACCGCGGTGAGTTTGATCATCGACGGCGCGCTGTTCTGGATGGTGCTGGCTCCGGTCAGGCGCCTTGGATTCATGGAGATTCAGTGGCTGACGTTCGTGACTGCCACGAGCAATTTCTTCCCGGTACGCCTGGGAATACCGGTGCGTTACGCCTACGCGCTGCTTGCCAACCGCCTGACATTTATGCAGGCCACCGCGTGGTTCATTGCCGTGACGCTGGTGGTGTTGGTTTCTCTCGGTGCGGTCGTCGCAGCGACTGCCATCATTCCCGTCCCTGGGTTTGGTTGGGCTGCGCTTGTACTGGTTGCGATTGCCATCGGCGGCTTCGTGTTGCAGCGGCTTGCTCACCTACCGATCATCACGCGCCGCTTCGGTGAGTGGACCCGCATGCTCACCACTCCGAGCACCTACTGGATCGGCACGATTCTGCGCGTTGTCGAAGTCCTCCTGTGGATTGTGCGCATGTGGTGCGCTGCAGAAATTCTTGAGCTGGGGCTTTCCTTTGCCACCGTCACTGTGCTTGGGGTAGCGGCGATTGCTGTCATGCTCAATCCATTTGGACGCATTGGATTCCGTGAAGCAACCACGGTATTGGTTGCCAACTGGATGGCTGGCGGTGGCCTCGATGTTTCACACGCCGATGGCGGATTCAAGCAACTGGCGCTGCTGGAGAGTCTTGGCGAAATGTTCACCACCATTCCGCTCGGGCTCATCTCGTTGCCGCTAGTGATTTCTTGGTATCGCATGCGCCGACGCGAGCCCGCCGTCAATCCAAGTTGACTAGCGCCGCTGCAGCCACCCGGCGCAGTCCGTCATCAACGCGCAGAAACCGCATGCGCATTGCTTCGGCACGGCTTCCAAGCCACGGTGCACGACCACAAGCGCGATCGACCCGACCGATCGCTGCACGCAGGTCCTCAAGCGCTGGCTCGGCACGATGGAAGGCGGCAGCATGCGCGCGCGCAAGCCAACAAGCGCACGCCACATTCAACGCCAAGGCCTGAATTCCTGCAGGAACTGACCACCCGTAGTAGCCGCTGCCCCACGCGCGACCGCCCAGGATGGTGGCGCGCATCCACCGCACCAACAGTTCCTCGCACGCGTTCCACTCCGGCGAAACCGTCAGCGAACGCACTTGATCAATCGTCGCAAACTCCGCCGAAGGCCAACGATCACCCATCGCCGGCATCATTCCCGCACCCTTCGTAAATGCGCGACTTCGCAGGTACTGACCAACAATCGCGCGCACTCGGCCAACCCGACGAAGTTCTCCAATCTTGGGATCCTCCAGTCGGAAGAACGCCGCCTGCCGAAGTGTCGCCCGCTGCGCACGCGTTGCGGCCTGCACCGGGTGGTGTGGAAGTTCCCGCGGAAGCGCTTGCACCAGCGTCTGCATCAGTTCCTGCAAACGGGCCCCGCGCACTTTGCTAAATCGTGCACCGGACAGTTGCTGCCCCAGCCATGCCAAACCGTCGATACGGACAACCAACGGCACCGCGCTGTTTGCCATCCATGTATCCAGCGCGTCAGCAACACACTGAAGTTCCTCCGGTGTTGCCTCGGTTGCGTCATCAAGAAATGTTCGAACCGGCACTAACTCCGGAACCGCATCTGCCATTCGCCGCACGTCTCGCATATGCGTAGAGAGCGACGCGCCCTGATTTGCCAGCACGCTTGCACACGCAAAGCTGATGCCCACATGCGCAGCTCCAGCGTCCGGCGCAAAATTAAATGGAAACAACTGGCATGCCAACGGCTTCGCTTCCAGGCCAAATTCGGCGTGAATTCGGCACTTTCCGCCCTCCAAGAGAAATACGCAGGCGCCGTCAGGGCGCTGGGCAAGAAATCGTCGTCCGCGAAACTCAACAGTGACATCGCCAAGCGTGCGCTCCCAATCTTGGGAACGTAACTTTTCCAAGTCCGCCTCGCGCAGTTGCACTGTGAAATCACGGCAGCAATTGCCGCAGCCATGACAACTGTAGCGCTGCGATGGCAATGGCAGAATCGTCAACGGAATGGTGGCGGCGCGCTGCATGTTAGTTACCAGGAAATCCGTTTATGAAGTAAGAGATACGCCAAGCGCCGCACTGCACGTCCGCGATGACTCATGGCATTTTTCTCCTGGGGTGACAACTCTGCGCTGGTCATCGCGCGCTCAGGAATCCACAGGTGCGGGTCGTATCCAAATCCGTTTGTTCCGCGGGGCTCATCAGCGATGACGCCCTCAAATTCACCGCGCGTCTCAATCAATACTATGCCGTCCGGCGTAGCAATACACATGGTGCATACAAATCGCGCGCGCCGTTGATCCGGCGGAATGCCGCGCATCGATCCCACCAACTTCGCGTTGTTGCGTGCATCACGGTCCGCGCGCGAGCCCTCGGCGCCAGCCCAGTACGCACTATGTACGCCGGGCGCTCCCTGCAGCGCGTCCACTTCCAGTCCGCTGTCATCAGCAAGCACCGCCTCGCCAAGCGCCGCCGCGTAATAACAAGCCTTAATTCTTGCATTCTCTTCAAATGTTGACCCGGGCTCGTCAGGCTCTGCTGGCACCGGTCGACCAAGTTCCGGCAGTGACACCACCGCAAATCCCATCGGCTCAAGCACCGCACGGATCTCGTCCACCTTGTGCGGGTTACCAGTTGCGATCACGATGCGCATGGCTCGCTCCTCTTGGTTGCCTTAGGTTTGCAGCACGCCGGTACGAAACGGTGCTTCTACTGGCGCTTGGTATGCCACTCGTATGGCGGCCACCAGTTCGTCACGAGTGTGCTGCGGATCAATGATGCGGTCGACCCAACCACGACTCGCCGCGTACTTGATGTCCTGCTGTTCGGAGTAGCTGCGCGTGATCGCTTCGAGCAACTGCGCACGCATACCCTCGTCGATCTTCTCACCTTTGCGCTCCCGCGCCGCCATGTCAATCTGTAGCAGGGTGCTCGCTGCCTGAGCCGCACCCATCACACTGCATTTGGCATTGGGCCACGCCAACGTGAGCAGCGGATCGAACGCACGACCACACATGGCGTAATTGCCAGCGCCGTAACTTCCACCAACAATCAAGACCAATTTGGGAACCACGGAGTTTGCCATGGCGTTGACCATCTTGGCTCCGGAGCGAATGATGCCACCCTGCTCGCTGTCGCGCCCAACCATGAATCCATTGGTGTCGTGCACAAAGAGAATAGGGATCTTGCGCTGGTTGCAATCCATAATGAAACGCGCGGCCTTATCAGCACTGTCGTCATAAATCACCGCGGGCATATTGGTGGCAACCGAAGGACCCGCCTTGCCGCCGGCCATCTTCTTCTGCGTCAGCTTCTTCTGGTTCGCCACGATTCCAAGCGCAAATCCGCCAATGCGCGCGTAACCACACACGAGCGACTGCCCAAACTCAGCTCGATACTCATCCATGCTGTTCGCATCAACAAGGCAGCCCAGCAACTCGGTCATGTCGTACTGCTGGCCAGGCTCAACGCGAATCACCGAAGTCACTTCAGTCGGCGCGCGCGAAGGCTGCACCGAAGCAACCGCTGGTGTCGGAGCTGGCAACGCAGCGCGGCTCGCCTGCAGCAAACTGCGCAAACGCGTGATGCATGTCGGATCATCCTTCTCACGGAAATCGATCGTTCCAGAGATCTGCGCATGCATGGCTGCACCGCCTAAATCTTCGCTGGAAACCTCTTGACCGATCGCCGCCTTCACCAATGCGGGACCCGCCAGATACAGGCCGCTTCCCTCGGTCATCAACAAGGTGTCGCACAGCACCGGCAAGTATCCGCCGCCCGCCACGCAATTGCCCATGATGGCCGCGTACTGCGGAATGCCCATGGCACTAAATACAGCGTTGTTGCGGAAAATCCGACCAAAATCATCGGTGTCGGGAAACACGTCTTCCTGCAAAGGCAAGAACACGCCGGCGCTGTCAACCAAATACAGGAGCGGCAATCGTGCGCGCTCCGCAATCACCTGCGCACGAATGATCTTTTTACAGGTCATCGGAAAGAACGCCCCGGCTTTCACCGTGGCATCATTGGCAATGATCATCACCAGACGGCCTTGCACGGTGCCGATACCAGTGATCACGCCTGCTGCCGGCGCGCCGCCGTATTCGCGGTACATGTTCCACGCCGCAAACAATCCCAGTTCCGTGAACGCAGTCCCCGCATCAACAAGCAGCGCGATGCGCTCGCGTGCCGTCAATCGACCATGCCGATGCTGCCGTTCGATGCCCGACGGACCACCGCCTTGCTCGATCTTGGCGCTTTCGGCGATGAATTGGGCGATCGCCCCGTGAAGTCCTGTTGGGGCGGCGG
>JBDKKN010000030.1:0-2570 GCA_039796075.1 Planctomycetota bacterium
TACTCATCGCCAATCGCGGCGAAATCGCCCTCCGCATCATCCGCGCGTGTCGCGAACTCGGCATTGAGGCCGTGTGCGTCTATTCATCAGCAGACAAGGGCGGTCCCTGGCTTGAGCAGGCAGACCGAGCCATCTGCATCGGACCGGGCCCGTCCAAAGAGTCGTACCTGAAGATTGAGCGCATCATCGCAGCGGCTGAAGTGAGCCATGCGGAAGCGATTCATCCGGGTTACGGATTCCTCAGTGAGAATGCGCACTTTGCAGAAGTATGCCGAGCGTCCGGCTTTGAATTCATCGGTCCAAGTCCAGAAGCAATGAATGCGCTTGGCGACAAGGTCAATTGCAAGCGCCTCGCTCGCAAGACCGGTACGCCCGTATTCCCAGGCACAGAAGATGCGATCGAAGATATCGAAGAAGCAGTCAAAGTAGCTGCTGAGATTCAGTATCCAGTGATTGTGAAAGCGCGCGCCGGTGGCGGTGGACGCGGCATGCGCATCGCCCGCGATGAAGCTGAATTGCGCACCGGAATTGAAGCAGCCCGGCAAGAAGCGGCAGCTGCCTTTGGTGATGGCGGCGTGTACGTTGAAAAGTTCCTTGAGAACGCCCGACACTTTGAAGTGCAGACCATTGGTGACAAGCACGGCCACGCCGTTCATCTCTATGAACGCGATTGCTCCAGTCAGCGCCGCCACCAGAAACTCATTGAAGAGGCTCCGGCTCCGGGCGTTGACCCCAAGAAGCGCGATCGCGTCTGCGAAAGTGCGGCAACGCTGATTCGCGAAGCCAAGTACTCCGGCGCCGCCACCGTGGAATTCCTGATGGATCGCCATCAGAACTTCTACATGCTGGAAGTGAATACCCGCGTGCAAGTAGAGCACCCCGTGACGGAAATGATCACTGGAGTAGACATCGTGAAGACCGGCATTCGTGTTGCCGCAGGTGAAGAGCTGCCATTCACGCAGAAGGACATTCACATCAATGGTCATGCCATTGAAGTGCGCATCAACGCCGAGGATCCGGACCGTGGATTCATGCCGCAAGCAGGCCTGATCGAAACCTACGCCGCACCTGGTGGTCCAGGCGTTCGGATTGATAGCCACGCCCGCGCTGGATATCGCATTCCGCCAAACTATGACTCCATGATCGGCAAGCTGATCGTTCATGCTCCTGACCGCGCCACATGCATTGAGCGTCTCAAGGGAGCCCTGCGTGAATTCAAGATCGGTCCCGTGAAGACCACCATTCCGCTGCACCTGAAGTTGCTTGATCACCCCGATTTCCGCGCCGGTAGCCACGACATTCATTACGTCGAACGCTGGTTGAAGGAAACTGCGGTTACCGCCAAGGCGTAATCGTTGCCGCAGCATCCAGTAGCGCTCTGCCAGCGAAGCCGCTTCATATGAACAGCGGCTCCCTCATCCTTGTCACTGGCGCCACTGGATACGTTGGCGGTCGCCTGGTGCCGCGGCTGTTGGCTGCAAACCACCGAGTTCGATGCCTGGTTCGCGATCCTTCGCGCCTTGAAGGCCGCGTCTGGCAGAAGGGCGTCGAAGTAGTGCAGGGCGACGTGCTTGCGCCGGAGACGCTTGCCGCCGCAATGAAAGACGTGAGTGTTGTCTATTACCTGGTGCACAGCCTGGCAAGTGGCAGCAATTTCTCGGAGCGTGACAATCGCGCCGCGCGCAACTGCGCAACCGCCGCGCGTGCAGCAGGCGTGCAACGCATCATCTACTTGGGCGGACTTGGTGAAGAGAGCCCCGATCTTTCGCCGCACCTGGTGTCGCGACATGAAACCGGCAACGCGCTCCGCGAGGCCGGCGTTCCCGTCACTGAATTCCGCGCCGCGGTGGTGGTTGGATCTGGCAGTCTGTCCTTTGAGATGATTCGCTATCTCACCGAACGTGTCCCGGTGATGATCTGTCCACGCTGGATTTTCACCCGAACGCAACCAATCTGCATTCGAAACGTCTTGGATTATCTGGTGGCTGCGCTTGATTGTCCGGCCAGCGTCGGGCAGATCGTTGAGATTGGTGGCAGCGACGTAGTCAACTACGCGGAGATGATGACCGGCTACGCCCGGGCACGCGGCCTCACGCGCCGCTTGATTGCTGTGCCGATACTGACCCCTCGACTTTCATCCTATTGGGTTCACCTAGTGACCCCGATTCCTGCTGAGATCGCACAGCCGCTCATCAAGGGACTTGGCAATGAAGTGATCGTGCGCAACCCGTCCGCGCTCACCATGTTCCCGAACATAAAGCCCATGGACTACGAAAGTGCCCTGCGACTCGCTCTGGGAAAGATCGACAGCAACGAAGTCGAAACGGTGTGGAGCGATGCTCTGGTTTCCAGCCAAGGCGACCGGACCCCGGTCGCCCTGATCAGTACCCAAGGCATGATCCTGGAACGGCGCCGCTTGATGGTGGATGCTCCCACTGAAGCCGTGTATCGCAGTTTTGCAGGTCTCGGTGGTAAGCGCGGCTGGCTGTATATGGATTGGGCGTGGCAGATTCGCGGCCAGCTTGATCGACTCCTTGGTGGCGTCGGTATGCGCCGCGGTCGCCGCGACC
>JBDKKN010000031.1:0-3164 GCA_039796075.1 Planctomycetota bacterium
GCTCAAATCGTGTGTCCTGCATCGAAGCGCGCGGCTCCTTCTTCTTTGCTTTCCGGTCGTTACCGGGTGCCATCGACGGCCCAACCAATTCCGTGACTGCGATACCCGCGAGCCGATCGCAGAGTTCGCGGTGCCGCGCCGCTTGCTCGCCTCGCAAGGCATCAATTTGTGCGCGTTGTGCATCCGTCAAGTCCGGGAGTGCGCGCGCGGCGTCCAGGGTGGTCATGGCATCACGCCCATCGCGGTACGCCTGCGGTGCCGCAGCCCGCAACCACGCGTCGTGGAAGGAAGCGCGCGCCTCAGGTGACAGTGCCGCTTCAATCGCATCGCGCCCAGCAATTGCCTGATCGAACAGCGATTGCCGCCTGCTTTCACGCTGCGCCATCAGCTCCGCAGAACGTCTCACTTGACCACGGAGTTCAGCAGCCGGAGCTTCCGTGGTCATGGCGACCCCAACTTCCAGGGTCTGCGCGCCACTCCACTGCTGGCTCATCGCGCGCAGCAATTCAATCTCCTCCGCTGCCGTGGACCGCGCCTCCGCGCGCAGCTGTTCCTGCACCGCCAGCGCCGCGGGTGACCAGGTCACCCATGCCTGCATCGCGGCTGCGCGTTGTGGGTCAACAATCCCTGATGTCTGGATACAACCCGCCAGGTCGAGGCGGACAATCGGTGATGCGGGCCAATTCAGTCCGGGCATGGTCGGATAGCTGATGCTCCGTATCCGTTCTCTCGCGCGCTCCGCTCGCACCGCTTGCGTCACGGCTTCGCTTGCCCCGCCAAGCGAGGCAAGCCCGTCAAGCAATGCGTCATCTTCCAACGACAGTTGCCCGGCATGCGCATCCACAATCCCAATGCCATTACGAATTTGATCGATGGGCGCCTCAGACGTCGATTGATCAAAGGTCATAGCTACGCCCGGTACCGCAGTACCGAGACGTGCACCGTATTGGTCCTTCAAGGCGTTGCACTTTGCTTGATAGTCATCAATCATTGGGATAAGAGCCGCGTGGTCAGCAGCAACACCCAGTGTTTGAGCCAGTGCCCGCACGCGTTCGGCAGTTGCCGCCAGTGCCAGTGACATGCCCGCGCCTGCCATCGAATCTCCGGTAAACCCGTCCTGCGAAAACTCAATTCCAGAGGTCATTCCATCACCGAAAGTGTCACCAAACGTTCCATCAAACAACATTCCACCATCGCCTTCCATCGCAATCACCACTGGTCCGGGCGTTTCACCATCAGCGCTGGCAGTCACCGAAATACTCACTGATTGCGCACCCTTCGTCAATTCCGCGATGGAGCTGAAATCGATGGGCGTGTCACTCCCCGATTCAGCAAACGATATAGCCCCGATATTGACCGCACTCGTCATCTGCACGGCATCCGTCTGCTCGCCCTCCTTTGGCAGCGAGCGAGGCATGAATCGATTACCACTCTTGTTCGCCGCGTCACTTGCCTGCGTTTCATAGAACTCACGTCGCGCGGGGTCAACGCCGGTAAGCGCCTTCCATGCGTCCCGGTCAATACCACGCCGTTCCTCGCTTGCCTCGTTGAATTCTGCTTGCGCCTTGGCGGCTGCTGGGTCTTTTGCCGTCGCATTGAATTCGGCAAACAATCCTCGTGGCATGCCAGATTCTGCCGCGGCCATACGCATACTGGCGACCCACCAACGAGCCATCCAAGTACTGCGCACTGCTTCAATGGCAGCGCGCGCCTCCGGTTCAGTGGCGGCTGCGAGCAGTTGCTTTATGACCCGTGCTGGCGAGTCGGGATCCATTCCGGTCCGGCGCCACAGGTGCCCAAGACACTTGAGTCGTAGTGCGGCTAGTTGGTCCGCAGGCAGAGCCTGTTCGAGCGCTTGTAATGCATCGCGATGTGCCGCACCGATTTGCTCAAGCAACTCGCGGAATTCGCGCGCGGATGCCTCGGAAGCGGCGTTGCTTCCTATTTGAAATCGCGTGACGCCATCGTCACCCGTGACCGCCTCCATGCGGCCATTTGCTCGCGATGCATCGGGTACGGCCTCGAGCAACTTTGGAAATATGGCATCCAGTCGTTGCCGATACTCACCAAGTGCGCGGTATGCAGCGCTGCGGGCTTCAGGCGGAAGTTTCGCGTCCGCAATACATCGCTCCACGTCCCACTGGATGGCTCCGTCACTCAGCGCGCCACCGAACATTGCCCGCAGAGCACGGCGTTTGGCTGCCAAGTGCTCGCGTTGCAGATCACTCTGCTGCTCCGGTCGCGCCACCGCAGCAAGCGACTGGAAGAAACTGTCCATCGACTCCATGATCGATTGCGCCAGCGCGCGGCGCGCCTGCTGCTGGGCTGCGGTGGTCTTCTCGTCATTGTTTGCCGTGCCGATGCGCTCCATCTCATCATCAAAGCGGCGCTTGGCAGCAAACATCGGTAATTGCGCATCATCAAACATTGACGCGGCCAACTGCCGTTGCCCATCATCAAGGCCAGCAGAGTCGAGCATTTCTTCAAGGTCCTTGCTGGCCAACACCGGATTGCGGGCTGGCCCGCCGCCAAACCAGAACTGCGCAGAGGCCTGCTGAGTTGGCACAGCAACGCAAAGCAGTGTGACTGCAAGAAGTGCGCGTATGGATCCAGTGATGTTCATTGGTGTGTTTCCTTGTTTCAATCCAACTTGCGTGCATGCAGATACTCCCGCATCTCCGCATTCCAACGCAGGCGGCTGGCGGTTCCCATCGTGTCATGAGTTTCTTCGGGAACGATCTCTACATATCCAGGGCCGTCCGGAATCATCTGACCAGTCGCCTGCATAGAAGCCATGGCGACTTGCATTGCATCCTTCAGCCCTTGTACCCCGCGGTCCAAGTAGTAACTATCACGTGCGCCACACAGAAGACGCACTCGCTCGCGCAGAATTGGAACATAGCGAGTCGGATCAGCACGCACCAACGCAGCGATGTCATAGCGAGCCCATTCATTGCGTACCACGCCATGATCAATGGTTCCCGTCACAGACTCAAACATCGGACGTGGCAACTTTGTCACGGGATCAAGCGTGCTCCACATAGCGCTCCACGCGTCCCATTGCTCACCACTGTTGCGCGCCGGCCCCAGCACGCGTTCCATGGTGACTTCATCACGCACGGTCATGCGGGTCTTATCAAACTGCTGGGTGAGCGGCACGCGGT
>JBDKKN010000032.1:0-2820 GCA_039796075.1 Planctomycetota bacterium
CAAATCTCCGAGGCAATGACCACACTGACGACCAACGCCAAGGCATCCGGCGACGCGGTCAAGGAATTCGGCCGCGCGTCCGACATCCTGCAGCGTTCCATTGGCATGCTCAAGACCGCCATCGCCGCTTTCCAACTCCGCGCCTGAATCGAGAACCCATGCGCACCTTTGTCTTTGTAGTCGCCAATTACCGTTACGCCGTTGATGCGGCATGGGTGCAGGCCGTGCACCCACTGGTTCGCGCGCGCCCGGTTCCGGGAGCACCGCCGTGGATCACTGGCGTCATTGACGTGCATGGCGAGTTTGTGCCGCTGGTCGATGCGGCCAACCTCCTGGCGGGGGTCGAAGGTGTTGAACGAACGTTGGGTGCGCGGATTCTGCTGATTGACACGGGTTTCGGCGAAGGAACCCGTGCACGCTTTGCCATGGCCGTGGATCGCATTGAGGACGCCGCTGACTTGGAAGAGTCCGGTGCCTGGGGAGCAGGAACACAGTCGGTGGCGTGGTTGGGAGCAGTCTTGCAGCACCAGGGCCAAGCCGCACAACGGCTTGATGCACGGGCGCTCGCCGAGGCGTATCCGCAACTATCCGCCCCGTCTTCTGCACTCGTTACCAAGGACGGCGCATGAGCGCATTGGAGCGAATCGGCGACCTCCTGCGGGCCGCCCACCTTGACTCGGCGCTCACATCGCCCGAGGCCATTCGCTCCATCGTGTCCGAGCGTCGCCGTGCCACTGGTATCGCCAGTGATGATGCATACGCCGATTTGGCGGCGCGCTCGAGCGCTGAATTCGGCAAACTGCGCGAACAAATTGCCGTGCCAGAGACGTGGCTGTTTCGGTATCCGTCTTCGTTCGAAACGTTGCGCGCGCAATTCATGCGCCAGGCACGCCGTCCAGTCCGCGTTCTGTCAGTAGCGTGCGCCACTGGTGCTGAGCCATTCTCGATTGCTGCTACGGCGCTTGCTGCCGGAGTTCATCCGGATGACATTCACGTCTTGGCCATCGACCCAAACCCAGATGCGCTGGCACGCGCGCGGGCAGGCGACCTTGGTCGTATGGCAGCGCGCGGTGAGATTCCCGACTGGGCACAGCAGTATGTAACGGTGCTTCCCAACAATGTTCGCGTCGCCCAAGAAGCGCGTGCCTGTGTTGACTTGCGCGAGGGATCTGCACCCGCGGCCCTATTCGAACTGGACCGCGGTTCCTTTGACGCTGTGTTCTGCCGAAATCTTGCCATCTATTTGAGCGATACGGGGCGCCGAGCCATCGGCGAACAGCTTGATGCTCTGCTGCACCCCGATGGCATTCTGTACCTCGGGCACGCGGAACGACCGGCGCTTTTTGGACTTGAGAGTGTATTTGAATCAGTGCAAGGCGGACAACCAGGCGCATTTGCATTTGCGCGTCGAAGCGTTGCAACACCTGCCCTGTACTCGCCTCCGCCAGTCCAGACGGATCGATGGGCAGACCGCGATCGCGCCCCGCTCCCGCCAACGAGTCCGGCACGACCGGCGACCACCGCAGCGCCCAAACCACCTTCCAGCAACGCTGCAGCCGCTCGCACTCCGGTGACCGTTACTTCCAACGAGCCCACCGAGTCGAAGATGCTGCAGAGCGCGCGTGCTGCTGCCGATGCCGGGGACTTACGGCAGGCCGCCGATATCGCCGAGCGCATTCACTCCACTGGTGATCGGTCGCTCGCACTCATGGAATTGCTGGGGGCCGTTCACTTGGGCCTCGGCGACGTCATACGTGCCGAAAGCGCCTGGAGGCAGGTGGTTTACTTGGATCCACAGAATGTCGAAGCGTTGCTACATCTGGCAATCTTGGCCGATCGCCGCGGTGACGCCGCATTGGCACAGCGCTACCGAGCCCGCGCAGCAAAGGGAACATCATGAGTGAAGATCGCACGCTTTCATTAATCAAGCCTGCCAACACGGCCGTCGCGGGATTGGAGCAGTTGCTCACTCGTCCCCTGACTGAATCAGACCTGGACCGCGCCACCGCTGCGCTGGCCGCACCGCTTGATGAGCGGTCTCGGTCGCGCATCAGTTTGCTCGCCATGCGTGCTGGCGGCGAAATCCTTGCCATCCTGGCTGGCGAAGCCGCCAAGGTTGTCCCGGCGGGCACTATCCACCGCGTTCCGCATCGCAGCAACCAGATCTTTCGCGGGCTTTCCAATCACGACGGCGAATTACTGCTGTGCATGTCGATTGAGGCCGCCCTTGGAATTCCTGCCCCTGCCAAGCGCGAGCGCTCCATTCTGGTAGTCGCCGAGCAAGGCCGCGAGCGATGGGCATTTGAAGTGGACTCCATTGTGGGCGTCACGGATGTTGACGAACGCTCCCTGCGCGCGCCACCAATGACGATTTCCGCAGCCAAGACTGGTTGCGCGCGCGCGCTCGCCCGTATCGACGAAGGTGAAGCCGTAGTGCTTGACGTTCATAGCCTCTTCTCCATCTTCCGCGGAGCCACATCATGAGCGATCTTGGCGGATTCTCAATGTACGAACTGTTTCGCGCAGAGGTTGACACCCACTGCGCGGCGCTGAGTGACGGTCTGCTCAAGTTGGAAAGCGCCCCGGATGACATCGGCATCATCGTGCCGCTCATGCGTGCAGCACATTCCATCAAGGGCGCAGCGCGTATTGTCGGCATCGATGCCGCAGTGGCCGTTGCCCACCATATGGAAGACGCGCTGGTTCGCATTCAGAAGGGTCAGGAGCGGACCACTCGCGGCCGCATCGACCAACTGCTTGAAGGAACCGATCTGCTGCAACGCATTTCGCAACAGAAGGAATCCGACCTGCCGGAGTGGA
>JBDKKN010000033.1:0-22767 GCA_039796075.1 Planctomycetota bacterium
CTGTTCGTCCGGTTGGCACCCACGGGGCGTACGTCCAACTGCCGGACTTCTCAGTTTCACACGCCGCTTACCGAGGATCCCGTGCTCACTGCGGGGGCTCGCACACGGAAGGCTCGTGCACACCAGGGACTGGAACCCGTTCACCTGGCCGCAGGCGCCGGAGAGGATAGGGCCGCGCTCAGCGGCCATCCTCGTAAGGCGAATGCGGGCCAGTAGGAAATCGTGTTGCATCAGGGCCACTACGAAAGCGTGTTGCATCAGGGCCACTACGAAAGCGTGATGCAACAACTCGCAACCTGGCCGCAGGCGCCGGAGAGGATAGGGCCGCGCTCAGCGGCCATCCTCGTAAGGCGAATGCGGGCCAGTACGAAAGCGTGTTGCATCAGGGCCACTACGAAAGCGTAATGCAACAACTCGCAACCTGGCCGCAGGCGCCGGAGAGGATAGGGCCGCGCTCAGCGGCCATCCTCGTAAGGCGAATGCGGGCCAGTACACAACCGTGTTGCATCAGGGCCAGTAGTGAAATCGTGTTGCATCAACGCACCCCCCGCAAGCGCGTCCACCTCAGTCGCCAGCGTTCAGCGTGTCCGGGCCGGTGCCAGCGGTCTTTTCGTAGTGCCCATCGCCCTTGCGTTCGAAACGACTAAAGCCCAGGCGCTCGAGATTGTTCTTGGAGAATCGTTGCGTGTCGCTTGATGTCTGCACTTGTGGTGTGACGATCAACTTGCGGACTGGCTCGCCCGTTTCCGGGTGGTGCGTGAGCGTCGGATCGGTGAGTTTTTGAAAGACTTCAAAGACCTCGCCCTCGGTGCCGTCAGGCTTGATGATGGCGTAGACATAAGTAGGCATATGAGAATCGTAGGCGATTGATGCTGGGTCGGGATGGTCGCTCGTGTATCGATCAGCAATCACATGGCGCCAGCATGCGCAGAGCGCACCAGTGATGCTGCGACCATGATGTCCGCTTCGCGCGTCGGACCGGCCTCGCGCTCAATGACCAGGTCCACGGTGCGCGGCAGCGCTGCGACGGCTGCGAAGAAGGCAGGCCAATCGACGGCGCCGCTGCCGGCAACCACTTCGCGACCCCATGTTCTAGGGACGCTCGTGGGTACTGCGTCTTTCACGTGAATCTGCCAGACGTGCGGCGCAAGTGCACGCAGCGCCGCGACGGGATCGCCCATTCCGTAGAGGATCATGTTGGCCGGATCAAAGTTGACTCCCACATTCGGGTGCGCAATGTCACCAAGTGCTGCGAGCAAGGTGTTCGCGTCTTCCTGGCCAGTTTCAAAGGCCACCCGTACGCCGCGGGCTGCGTAGATGTCAGCGATGACACGCAGGCGATCGATCATGGCAGCACGTTCGGTGTTCGAACGATCGTGCGGAAGGAATCCAGCGTGGAGTGTGACGAGCGGAACGCCGTGATCGCCGGCAAGTGCGGCGGTAGCGCTGGCGAGTTCCTGATTGCGCGCCCAGGTTGTTGCAGGACGAACGCCGCCAGTGAGTTCAATGGTCTGTAGCGATGAGTAATCCTCGCCAACGGTCGCCAACATTCCGCTGACAACGGTGATGCCGCGGGCGCGCAGTTGGGCGACGGCGTTTCCCCATGTGGCTGGCTGCTCGACGCATGGCACGAGCGCCAACTGCACGGCGTGAATACCGCAGCGGTGCAAGGCGTCAGCCAATGCGTCCGGCGAATCAGTGCGCAAGCTCCAAGAACAGACGGCGAGGTGTTGCATAACCGCAGATTTCACACGATTCCCGTCCATGTTGCACGGCAAATCTGACCTACAAATACAGGTAGGATCCTCCGTCCTGCTATGTCAAGCGTTAACGTCGAACCCAACCCAGTCAACGACCGCGTCGCCGCGGATGGGAATTCCGCCCGCACGGCACTGCCGACGATGGGGATTCTCGACCGCGTTGAGGCGTGGCTGAGTCGCGTCAGTATGAAGAGCAACTTGGTGCGCAAGGCTTTCGCATCGATTTGGCTTCCGTACGCGTTCCGATCGGGCCTGACGATGAAGCGCGTGGACAAGCAGAGCTTTGTGGCAGTGCTTCCATTTCGGCGCGTCAATCGAAACTGGTACAACGCGATGGCCGGGGCAGCGCTGCTTGGTAACAGCGAGGTTGCAGGCGGGCTGTACCTGTTTGGCCGATGTGGCAGTGATTACATTGTGGTGTGCAAAGAGATGCGCTATCGCTTCATGCGCCCGTGCTATGGGCCCGCGATGTACGAAGTCATGAACGCGGGCGACCTTGATGCAAAACTAAGCGCGGGCGGGGAGTTCAACATCCCGTTGGCGATGGAAATCCGGCAGCATGTTCACAAGCCGGGAATCAAGGCGCCGCTCGTTGGCAAATGTGACATTACCTTCCATTGCACGCCGAAGCTGATGATCAAAGCAAAGCTCGAGCGCCGCAAAAAATAAATCTGTTGGCAGCTATACACTCCGTGGGTGAGACGCACTCTGGAGAGCATCCAATGGGGCCTGTTCTGCACGTCAAGTTGGACGTGGTGCATCGGTATGTACCTCCCCTTCCTGATGCTCCGCCTCTGGGGTTGGCCGGGATTCTGGGCGTTCTTTGTACCGAATGTTCTTGGCTGCGCCGCGTTCGGCTTCGTCCTGGATGGACAACGTTCGCGCGCGCTGGCTGCTCGACTTGGCTGGATGTGCGCGCTCTTTAGTGCCGTCACCTTGGCCTATCAGTGCTACTTTGCAGGATGGGCTGCACAGTATTTCTTAGTTGGCCCGAACCTCTCCTCGGAGCTAGGCACACCCGGCGCACTCAATACCATCGCTGCAACTGGCACTCCGATTGCATTGATCATCGTTGGTCTGCTACTGGCACTGCGCGGTAACGTATTTTGGCGTACTGCTGGCACCGCCGTCACACTGCTCTCGGCGCTCGTTGTTCTACTGCCAGGCGGGGTTGATCTGACGCCTATCAATGAGCGCGTGCCGATCACACCAATGATCGAATCACTCCCGCTTGCATTCGCATTTCCGACGCTGTGCGCGGGCTTCTTTCTGACGCCATACTTCGATCTCACCTTTCACCGCGCTGCACAACAAGCGCCGAGTCCGCGCATTGCGTTCGCAACATTTGGGCTGACTTTTGCGGCAATGCTGCTACTCATTGCTAGTTTTTATGACCCAAGTACCGGCGCGCCGCGCATCGGTCCGGCACTGCTTGTGCTGTGGGGCGTACAGCTCGCCTTCACCATCGCCGTGCACCTCCGCGAGCTGATCACCGCCCCTGCCGGGATTCGAATTCCAACCGCGGCCGCCGGCGGTCTGACCGCGCTCGCGGTGCTGCTTGCTACGCCGGCCTTCATCTTCACCCTCGGCCCCGTCCTTGCAGACGGACACCCGCTCTTGTACGGCCATGTCGGCACCATGCTTCTCCCGGGCGAGCCCGCTTATCTGGCATTCTTAGGGGCGTATGGACTGCTTTTCCCGGTACTTTTCATACTCGAACCCCGCGGCGCCCCTCGCGCCCTCATTGCCGGAATCCTGGTCATTGGCCTGCCCTGCTACCTCTTGGGCGCGTTCGACTTCATGACGTACCTGATGCCGGTGCCATTCTTTGTGGCGCAAGTGGCTGCATGGAGAATTGGTCGGCAATCAAGGGCTATGCAGCATCGTTGACCATTCACTCCATGGCAACGCTCCCGCCCATCGCCACCGACCTCAGGCCCCTTGACACCCGGGTTCAGCCCTTTGACACAGGGGCTGCCCGTCACCTGCTCAGTCGGGCGGGATTTGGTGGAACGCCAACGCAGATTGATGTACTCGCTGCACAGGGAGTGGATCGATCCGTTGCGCTCTTGGTGAACTTTGAGTCACAACCCGACAAATCCGTTTCTCCCGATGACTTCGACCGCAATGTGATGCCACCACTCACACGCGAGGAGCGCGAGCAACTGAATGCGGCGCGCCGCGCTCGCGACGAATCTGCGGTGGAACGCCTGGAACGCAAAGAAAATCAGGCGAAGGCGAACGATCGTCGTCAACTCATTGAGCTAAAGAAGTGGTGGATTGCACGCATGATTGAATCCGCGCGACCACTTGAAGAGAAGATGACGCTCTTCTGGCACGGCCACTTTGCGACCGGCGCGCGCGCCATCGAAGACAGTTGGCATATGTTCCAGCAGAACCAACTGTTTCGCACGTATGCAACAGGTAACTTCGGCATGCTGGTGCTGAACGTGATTCGCGACCCAGCGATGATCAAATACCTTGACAACGACAAGAGCCGCAAGGGGCAACCGAACGAAAATCTCGCGCGAGAGCTCCTGGAATTATTCATTCTCGGCGAAGGCAGCGGCTACACCGAAGCAGACATCAAGGCTGGAGCGCGCGCGCTGACTGGCTACACGTTTGTGGACGATGAGTTTGAGTTCCGCGACGGCAACCACGACCGCGGTGCCAAGACCATCTTTGGCAAACAAGGCAACTGGACTGGCGATGAATTCGCGCGCTTGGCGCTTGCCAAGCCTGAATGCAGTGAGTTCATTGCCGCCAAGCTGTACCGATTCTTTGTGAACGACACGCCGGTCGCGGACATCCCTGCGGAACAGCGCGATGCTCGCGACGCCTTCATCAAGGCGCTTGCCACCGAATTGCGCGCGCAGCAATATGAGCTCAAGCCAGTGTTGACCAAGCTATTCAGCAGCGCACACTTTTATCATCAGTCGAATCGTGCAGCAACAATCAAGAGCCCCGCACAGCTCATCGTGCAAACGATTCGGCAGTACGGCACTCCGCCCCGACAACTGAGCGCGCTGGCAGGCGCGTGCGACCTCATGGGCCAGGATCTGTTCCAGCCACCGAACGTGAAAGGTTGGGATGGCGGGCGCACGTGGATCAATACCAGCACACTGTTTGTGAGGCAGAATGTGGCGATTTACTTGCTGACTGGCAAGCGGCCGGACGTCTATGACTGGGAGAACGATGAGACACGTTTCGATCCCGCGCCGCTGCTCGCGGGGGCCACCACGCCAGGGGCCATAGTCGATCGTTTGATTTCCGTCAGCCTCGCCGCCCCGCCGCACCCCGAACGCCGGGCGGCGCTCGTATCGTTCCTTGAGTCACCGGCGCAGGCACGCGCCTCGGAACACAGTCGTGCCGTTGCGGCCATCGCACTCATCACCGCGCTCCCGGAGTTTCAACTGGCATGACTGACATCAATGCATACAGCCGTCGAGTCTTCATTCGTCAGGGCGCTCTGCTGGCGTCGTTCGCCGCAACGCTGCCGCACTTCATTCAGCAGAGTGCGTTTGGCATGCTGGCACCGGATGGCAGCGTGCTGGGATCGCGCCCGGGTGTGCCGGACGAGCGCATCATGGTGGTGGTGCAATTGTCGGGCGGCAACGATGGCCTGAACACGGTGATCCCGTACGGGCAATCGGAGTATCACAATGCGCGACCGGGGATCGGCATCGGCGAGCCGGGCAAGCCCAAGAACGGTGGCGCTGCGTTGCAACTGGACCAAGCGAACGGTATCGGGTTGCACCCGAACCTCACGGGCTTCAAGGAATTGCATGACGCTGGATCGCTGTGCGTAGTGGCAGGTGTTGGTTACCCGAATCCCAATCGCAGCCACTTTGCGAGCATGGATATCTGGCAGAGCGGTCGCCCCGAGGGCAAGGGAACTGGCTGGCTTGGGAGATACGTTGATGCTTCGTGCAACGGCAATCCGGCGGCAGACATGGCCGTAGCGGTTGGTCGAACTGCGCCGCTTGCGATGACCGGTGCCAAAAGTACACCGATCGCATTCGAAAGCGCGGACCTGTTCCGCTGGCTGGGGGCGGACAAGAACGGCGCGATGGACAAGGAATATCAAGCGATGGTTCGCGCGGGCTCCTTGCCTGGTGTGGAGCCTGGTTCGCAGGAAAGTTTCTTGATGCGCACCGCGCTTGATGCGCAGTTGACGAGTGATCGCATTCGCGCGGCAGTCAGCAAGAAGCCGCTGGTGGCATATCCGGGCAGCGCGCTCGCCAAGCAGTTGCAAACTGTTGCGGCGATGATTCGTGATGGCATGAAGACGCGCGTCTACTACGTGAGTATGGGTGGATTTGACACCCACGCCAATCAGCCCGGCGGTCATGCAAATCTGATGCGGCAGCTGGGCGACGCGGTCTTAGCATTCCAGAAGGATTTGGCAGCGCAAGGAAATGACGGTCGCGTGATGACGATGTGCTTCAGCGAATTTGGACGGCGCGTGCGCCAGAACGCCAGCAATGGAACCGATCACGGCACGGCGGGACCGATGTTCCTGATTGGCCCGGGCGTACAGCCCGGACTGCAAGGGAAGTATCCGAGCCTCACGGACCTGGATGGCGGCGATCTCAAGTTCACCACTGATTTCCGAGGCGTGTATCAGGAAGTGCTTGGAAAGTGGATGAAAGCCGACACGCAATCCGTACTCGGCGGTGAGTACGCCGCACCCGGATTGGTGCGCGTGTGAGCACGGAATTCTCGGTGCCTGAAGTGGCATTCTTTGGTCGGACGTACAGCGAGTACTTGCAAATGTTTGCGCTTGATGAGGATGCTCTGCGCGGCCGCACGATCCTTGATTGCCCGTGTGGCCCGGCGGCGTTTGTTGCCAACGCGTGTGCGAGTGGCCTCAATGTTGTTGGCTGCGATCCACTCTTTGAGTTTGCGCCTGGCGAGTTACTTGCGCGTGCAACGACGAATATCAATGATGTCTTTGCGCGGCTGGCGCTGGCGAATGACTCGCTGACATTCCGCGATCCGGTGAAGTTCCGAAAGGACAAGTTTGACGCGCTGGATCAGTTCATTGCGGACTACCGAAATGGTCGCGGCACGCGCTATATCCATGCTGCACTTCCAACGTTGCCATTTGCGGATGGCGCGTTCGATGTGGTGCTTTCGTCCAATTTCCTGTTCTGCTACTCAGGAATCACGAACGGCGGACTCTTAGAGGACGACCGATTTGATCTGCCGTTCCATCTGCAGGCCATCACTGAACTCGCGCGGGTGACACGCGGCGAGATTCGCATGGCACCGACGCACGCGATGCAGATGCCGCCGCGTCAACATCCGTACCTGTCGGCCGCGATGGCGCACCTGGAAACCCTTGGATTTCACGCAGAAATCCGCCCAAGTCCCTACGACGACGGCTTCGCCCCATTCGCGGGCGTCCTCGTCGCCCACAAAATGGTCCGGGAGGAACGGGACTAATTTATTTCACCAGTGCGCGCCGCCTGGCTGTTCGACGATCGAATAGAAGCCGTCTGCATCGCGCCGGAGCTTTCCCGCCTTGACGAGCGCTTCCCACACGCCCCACGGATAGTCGCGGGGCGGCAGCATCGCTTGAATGCGGTGCTGACCAGTTCCACTCATCGGGCCAACGCCGAGTTTGGAATCCGCATCGAGCTGTGAAAGTTTGACGCGCTTGCGGAACATACGCAGCGCGTCTTGGAGGACGGAGAGTTCGAATTCTTGCGCGGGGGGGGAGTTGGAGGGGGTACCGTCGGCGGATGTTGCACCTGAATCAGACGGCCCCTCTGATGCTGGCTCCACCACTTCTTCGCCCTTCGCGCGCGCGACCGCCCGGATGAGTTCCGCAGTGTCCCGCGCACCCACAAGCCGCATGATTGCCTGCGGATCAATCTTTGCCTTCAAGAGCAGCTTGTGCATCGCTCCCCAATGCGGGCCGGCGGCCGACGGTTCAGCGGCCTGGATCCGCGCGAGCGCGGCGTCGATGTCCTTTACAAGTTGCGGCTGGAGTGGGCTGGACATATGCGCACGATAGTCGCGAATTCCATTTCAGTTGCGAAGCGAAGCGCCACCCCACCATTCACCGAATCGTCACTTCAATCTGCTTCCCTGCTCGATAGGCCTCCGTGCCAGCAAGCACCAGCTCGGTCAGGCGCCCCGAATATTCGAAGTTGCATAGCGGAGCATTCGGCGCCCCATCACGAATCGCCTGCAACCACTCGGCGTGATGGCCGCGACTCGCTGCGATCGGCGTGATGCCCGTCGTGCCACTCGCCACACGCGCACTCCACTCCGCGGCGTGCGCGCCCGGCCACACCAACATTTCGTCGTAATTGGCAAACAGTGCACCTTCCGTTCCCTGAAAGCACACGCTGAATCGCCCGTGATAATCCTGCTTGTCCTTCGCACCAATCTCTTGTACGAACGGGGACATGCGACCTCCGTCAAACCAGCGCAGCACCAGCGGGTCAAGACTCACTCCAGCCGGACCCGCCGCAATTCCCGGCATCGCCCATGAAGCCTCAAGCCATGCCGGCGTACCGACCGCATCAAGCGGCGGACCATCCGCGCGGACTTCCATCCGGAGCGGAATGGTGCTGGTGCCACCTTTCACTGCCCCCGCGGGCAAATCCGCGCACGGTGCAAGCCCCAGAGCCCATACCGGTAAGTCCAGGATGTGGCATCCCATATCACCCAGCGTGCCCGATCCGTAAGCCCAATAGCGACGCCAATTCGCGGGATGAATTCCATCGATGTACGGAACATTCGGCGTTCCACACAGCCACGCGTTCCAGTCGAGCGTCGGCGGGCACACTGCACCCGGAGTCAACTTGCCGTCGCCCCAACTCTTCAGCTGCCAACAATCAATTGCGGTCACACGACCGATCACACCCGCGCGTACGGCTTCCACCACGCGTCGATAGTTGTCAGTCGCGTGGATCTGCGTGCCCATCTGCGTCGGAACACGCGCGGCACGTGCCAACATCCGCAGCTCATACGCCTGCGCGCGTGTGTGCGTGAGCGGCTTCTCGCAATACACGGGAATGCCTGCGTGCAGCGCCGCTGCTGCCATCGGAAAGTGCGCATGATCGGGCGTTGCAATGACGATGCCATCAAGGTCGAGCTCGCGTCGATACTCAACAATCTGCTGCCACTCACTGGCGCGCGCGGCATCTGGAAACTCCTTGCCGGCACGTTCGAGATACGCGCTATCAACATCACACAGTGCAACGATCTGCTCGCCGCGCACCGCTTGAATGTTGTCCAACGCTCGATTTGCGGTGCCGATGCATGCAATGCGCAACTTGTCCGGGCGCCGCGGTCCGACTTCTTTAAGGAAAGCCGGTGCTGTTCGGGAAGAGACGCAGCGCGCCAGAGCGGGTGTGAGCGCAAGGCCGGCGGCGGCCAACAGGAACGTGCGACGAGTAGCCATGCGTATCACGGTACCTGTCCGTGGAATGACGCAGATACCTGCGGACACGCCACACGCCGGCGCGGCAACTACCGAGCAAAGTCTTGGCGGAGCCATCGCCTACTGTCGCTGGTCCAACGCGGCATACAAATGGTCCACGGAGGAACGGGTTCGGTCGGCGATAAAATGGTCCGGGAGGAACGGGACCATTTTATACGTGCGGGGCTGCGCATGCTTGGTCACTGCACGGCGGGCGCAGCAAGACGCAAGTCACCAAGACACAGCAATGCAGTTGCGGCGGAAACGTGCGCCTCGACGCCAAGTGCGCTGCCCCGGTTGTAAGGGAACCGACGTCATCGCGAGCAGCGACAGCGTGCAGTGGGAAGTCCTACAGAGCGCCCAGTGGCTCCAATCGATTCAACGGTATGCCGTTCCACGTCCGAAAGACCAATAAGCCGATTTCGGTTGGTTTCAGTGGGGGTATCAGCTATGCTTAAAATTGCTCTTAACTTTCAGCTGTAGAACCCATTCGAGGATCGAACCATGTCGACGGAATATGCCACCACCGCGCGCCAACAGGCGTTCTTGGACACAGTTGAAGACACGCGCCACGAGCGCAACATCATCAACGGCCTGGCACCCTTCCTTGATGAGAAGGCACCCGCGGACATGTTGGGGCTCTACTCTTCAAACGAACTCGTTCAGTTGCGCGTTCTTAAGGGCACCGATCGGGACCTTGAAAAGCGCATGCCAGTGAAGGTGACGCGCCACTACTTTGAACTCGCCAAGACCAGCGCGCCAATCCGCCGCATCGTCAAGGCGGACCCCGCGGAAACCATGGACCTTGCGGGCTCCGAAGACCCCGGCTTCCAAATGGACTACAGCCCCGTCGAGGGCATGTTGCACAAGTATGAGATGGGCCTTCTGTACGTCGTCTCCACATGCTCGGCGCACTGCCGCTTCTGCTACCGCGAGGAACTGATCGCACGCAAGGAGATCACCCGTCAAGACGGCACCGTTGCCAAGAAGGGCATGGCCACTATCCCCGAGGTGACCGAGTTCATCAAGCGATTCAATTCTGAAGTTGCCGCAAACGGCGGACGCCACCCAACCTGTGGTCGCGAAAAACTCCGCGAGGTTCTGATGTCGGGCGGCGATCCGATGGTGTTGAACAACTCAAAGATCGCGGCATGGCTTGGCGCGCTTGCAGAGGCGGGCGTTGAGTCGATCCGCATCGGCACCAAGGAAATGGCGTTCTATCCAGACCGATTTGACGAAGCGTTTGTGGCCATGCTTGATCGATTCCATGAGACGTACCCAGATGTTGGCCTGCACATTGTGGTGCACTTTGAACACCCCGACGAGTTTCTTGCCAAGGACGCCGATGGCAAATACATCCATAACGACAAGGGCTTTCTGCAGTGGGTGCCCTCGACTGGCGTCGCTATGCAACGCCTGGTGTCGCGCGGCTGGCTAAGCGTTGAGAATCAAACGCCCATCATGAAGGGCATCAACGACGATCCCGATGCGCTGCGCATTTTGCAACGCGAATTCAAGCGCGCGGGCGGCGAGAATCATTACTTCTTCTGCGGTCGCGACATCATTGCCTACCGCGCATTCAATGCGCCTATTGAGACCGTGTGGAAGATCCTCAACGAATCACAGAAGGGTTTGTCCGGCGTTGAAAGCCACGCACGACTTTCCATTACCCACTACAAGGGCAAGACGGAAGTGTGCGCCGTCACCAGCGAACCGATTCCTGGTCTCAAGGGCAGCGAGAACGGAGTTGTCATCTTTAAAATCCTGCGCAACTCTGGCTCCGCCAAAGACAAGGGCAAGATCTGCATCGTGGGCCGTAATCCCGAGGCATTGTGGTTTGACGGTTATGCGGATCGCGTCCTGTATGACGAGGCCGGTCTGTTTGACTACTCGCGCGTCAAGAGCGCACGCGCCACGCATGCGGCAGCACCAACACCTTCCTGCCGATGATCGATAAGCGCGTTGGTAGCACCCGCGAGGCGGTTGCCGACATCTTCGATGGCGCGACGGTCATGATTGGTGGCTTCGGCGAAGCAGGAAGCCCGATCGAGCTCATTCATGCCCTGATTGATCAGGGCGCGAAGGACTTGACCGTGGTGAGCAACAACACCGGCACTGGCCTGGTTGGACTCGCCGCGCTTCTCCGTGCGGAGCGCGTCAGTAAGGTCATCTGCTCGTTCCCCAAGACCGCTGGCTCGACCGTGTTCCCCGATCTGTATCGAGCGGGGAAGATTGAACTTGAGCTGGTGCCGCAAGGAACACTCGCAGAGCGCATCCGCGCTGGCGGAGCTGGAATTGTCGCGTTCTACACGCCAACCGCAGTGGGAACGCCGCTCGCGGAAGGCAAAGAGTCCCGCGTGTTCAACAACCGCGAGCATGTACTTGAGTACGGCATTCGCGCAGACTTCACGCTTATCAAGGGTTGCACAGCCGACACGCACGGCAACGTGCTGTATCACCGCACCGCGCGAAACTTTGCGCCCATGATGGCTACCGCCGCAACCGTGACCATTGTGCAGGCCGCGGCAGTTGTTGAAGCTGGCGCGCTTGATCCAGAAGCGATCGTCACCCCTGGAATCTTTGTGGACCGCGTGGTGCATGTGTCGTCGCCGGCGCTGGAATCCGCGCTCAATGAAGCGGGAGCAAGTTACCCATGACGAGCGCCACTTCCGTCGGTTGGACGCGTGATGGAATTGCCAAGCGCCTCGCGCAGGACATTCCGAACGGTTCCTATGTGAACCTTGGAATTGGTATCCCTGAGCTGGTGGCAAGCCATGTGCCTGAGGGTCGTACGTTTATCTATCACACCGAGAACGGCCTGCTTGGCATGGGCCCATCACCCGCCGCCGGCGAGAGTGACCCGGAACTCATCAACGCCGGCAAGCGCCGCGTGACCATGATGCCGGGTGCCGCGTTCTTTGACCAAGCCACAAGTTTCGCGATGATTCGTGGCGGGCATCTTGATCTCTCTGTCCTCGGCGCGCTGCAAGTAGCCGCCAATGGCGATCTAGCGAATTGGTCTACCGGCGCCGATGACGCGATTCCCGCCGTCGGGGGCGCGATGGACCTGGTCGCGGGCGTGAAGCGCGTGTTTGTCATGACCACGCATGTCACCAAGGAAGGTGAGCCGAAACTTGTTAAGCGCTGCACCTACCCGCTCACTGGTCGCGGCGTGGTGACGCGCATTTACTCGGATCTTGCCGTCATTGACGTCACTGAGCGCGGATTTGCGCTTGTTGAACTAGCGCCCGGCATAGCCTTTGACTTTGTGCAAGAGCGCACCGGTGCGCCGATCATTACCAACCACGCTCGCAAGTGAGGAAACTCCATTGACAACCAACTCCACCACGGGCGCAACCACTCCAGCCACCACTCCAGCAACCAGCCGCAGCGCGCAACTCTTTGAGCGCGCCAAGAAGGTGATGCCCGGCGGTGTCAGCCGCAACACCGTGCTGTGGTCGTCGGTTCCACCCTATGTGGCGTACGGCAAGGGTTGCCGCGTCACTGATATCGACGGTGTCACCCGCATCGACTTCGCAAATAATGTTGCCTCGCTGATCCATGGCCACGCGTATGCGCCCGTTGTTGAGGCCGCTTCCGCGCAACTTGCGCGCGGCAGCGCGTTCATGATGGCCACTGAGCAGGAAGTTCTGCATGCGGAGCACATCTGCTCGCGCAGCGCAGGCTTTGACCAGATTCGCTTCGTGAACTCCGGCACCGAGGCCGTGATGGCCGCGCTGAAAGCCGCGCGTGCTTTCACGGGCCGTCCAAAGATTGCGAAAGTTGAGGGCGCGTACCACGGTGCCTACGACTATGTCGAAACCAGCCAAGGCTCGTCACCTGCAAATTGGGGAAGCGTTGATCACCCCAATCGCGTGGCATTGGTGCATGGGCAACCACAATCGGCGATGGATGATGTGGTGATTATTCCATTCAACGATGTCGATCGAGCGATCGCCCTGCTAAATGAGCACCGCAGCGATCTGGCATGCGTGCTGCTCGACCTTCTGCCGCATCGCGTGGGCCTGAAGCCTGCGTCGCCGGAGTTTGTCAGCGCGATGCGAGAGTGGACCGACAAGAACGGCGCGCTTCTTGTGCTTGATGAAGTCATCACCTTCCGTACCGAATACGGCGGCGCGCAGCAGCAATACGGAATTCATGGCGATGTCACCGCCCTCGGCAAGATGATCGGCGGTGGATTCCCGGTCGGCGCGCTCGCTGGTCGCGCCGATGTGATGGAAGTGCTGAATCCCGGCGCCGCGAAGCTGCTCTTTCCACTTTCTGGAACGTTCTCCGCAAATCCAGTGACGATGACCGCGGGCCGCATCGCGATGGAGCACTTTGACCAGAGTGCCGTGGCACGCCTGAACGCGCTCGGCGACCGCGCGCGCCATGGCATCACAGAAGCGATCCATCGCACCAATGCGTGCGCCAGTGTGACCGGCGGCGGCAGCATGTTCCGCTTGCACATGAAGGCCACTGTGCCAGCGAATTATCGCGAGGCATACACCAACGCTGACGAGAACCGCCGACTCAAGATGATGCTTGAGCATCTCTTTAACGAGGGATTCCTGATGGTTGGAACATGCACGGGCATGTTGTCCACGCCTATGACCGAGGCGGACGTAGACGCGCTGGTCGGCGCAATGGAAAGCGGATTGAAGAAGATCGGCTGACGAACTTACGCCCGCTCGAAGAGCGTCGCGAGCCCCTGCCCAACACCCACGCAGAGCGAAGCGATGCCGCGTTTCGCGTCGCGGCGTTGCATTTCGTGGAGAAGCGTTACCACAATGCGCGCACCGCTTGCGCCAAGCGGATGACCAAGCGCGATCGCGCCGCCATTCACATTGACGCGCGCCATATCAAAGCCAAGCCCGCGCACGCACGCAATCGACTGAGCCGCGAACGCTTCGTTCAACTCGACCAGATCAATATCACCGGCAGAAAGCCCCGTGTGCGCGAAGAGTTTCTGAACCGCAGGCACTGGACCAATGCCCATGTGCGCAGGATCCACACCCGCTGACGCGCATGCTCCTACGAAGGCGATCGGCTTCAGCCCAAGCGCAGCAGCGCGCGAAGCTTCCACTAAGACCAACGCCGCGGCACCATCGTTGATGCCCGATGAGTTGCCGGCGGTCACGGTGGCGTCGGCCGCCTTGGAGAATGCGGGCTTCAGCGCAGAAAGCTTGATGAGTGTGGTGTCCGGGCGCGGATGTTCGTCGGTATCGAAGTTGATCGGCGGCTGCTTCCCTTGCGGAATCTCCACCGGCACAATCTCGTCGCGGAATCGACCGGCCGCGTGTGCAGCGGCCCACTTCTGTTGACTCGCAAGCGCAAACGCGTCCTGATCCGCACGCGAGACACCATGCACGCGCGCAACGTTCTCCGCTGTCTCACCAAGTGAGATCGGCGGATACATCGCTGCGAGGCGCGGATTGACAAAGCGCCAACCGATGGTGGAGTCGAAGATCTGCTGCTCGCGACCGAAGGCTTGCTCGGACTTACTCAGGACATACGGCGCGCGGCTCATCGACTCAACTCCGCCCGCGATCATGATGTCGCCTGCGCCCGACTCGATCATGCGCGCGGCGATGTTCACGGCCTCAAGGCCCGATGCGCACAGGCGATTCACCGTTGCGCCAGGAACGGTCGCAGGCAAACCCGCTAAGAGCGCCGCCATGCGCGCGACGTTGCGATTGTCCTCGCCCGCCTGGTTGGTGGCACCAAAGTAGACATCCTCAATGAGCGCAGGATCGATGCCAGCGCGCGCAACAACTGCCCGAATGACATGCGCGGCGAGGTCGTCCGGGCGCACCGAGGCAAGCGTGCCCCCGTGACGGCCGATCGGGGTCCGGATGGCTGCAACGATGGCGACTCTGCGGGGCATCATGGCAATCTACCGCAGGTATCGCGGGCGCGGCGAATGTGCGGCTACCCAGTGACGCGGTGACGCGGCGACGCAGCGACACAGCGACACGACGACACGGCGACACGGCGACACGGCGACACAGCGACACGGCGACGCGGCGACGCGGCGACGAGACCACCCGTCATGTGGCGATCCAACCCCACCTGATCTGCTGTATCACACCCCACACGTGATGAAGCCCCGCCCCACCCACGAATACGTCCTCGGTACGCACGACGCAGAACGCGATCGGCTTGCGAGCCAGCATGCACTGTGGCTCGATGAGATGCGCCACGCGTGGCGCGCGGCAGGGATCACGCGCGGGTCTCGCGTCCTCGACATTGGATGCGGCCCCGGACTCGTACTCGAATCACTCCTTGCAGAAGTCGGCGCCGAAGGCCGCGTTGCAGGGCTCGACATCGCGCCAGAATTTGTGCGTCAATCGCAACAGCGCGCCATCGCTCACAAGAGTCCCAACACGGACATTCGCGTGTTTGATCTGATGCACGCCCCACTCCCTGCCGATATGCACGGGCAGTTCGATGCCGTGTGGTGCCGCTGGGTTGCTATGTTTGTGCGCGACCCCGCCATGCTTGTGCGAGCCGTCCACGACGCCCTCGCACCCGGCGGTCGCGTTGCATTCCACGAATATGTGAATTACGAAACCTACGCGCTTCATCCGAACGGAACGCGCGTGGCGGAGTTTGTGCAGCTGGCGATGAAGAGTTTCGCCGCGGACGGCGGAAATGCGAACATTGCAGATCGTCTTCCAACACTCATCACTGACGCCGGCATGACCGTCACCTCCCTGCGCCCGATCGCGCGGGTGGCCCGCCCATCCGAACCGCTCTGGCATTGGCCCGCCGGGTTCATCCATACCTACGCACCGCGATTGGTCGCGCTGAAACTTGCCACGCCGCAGTGGACGGAAGAACTCTTCGCGGAGATTGACGCTGCAGGGCAGCTATCCGGCGCGTTTTTGATGGCGCCGACTGTTCTGGAAATCATTGCGGAACGTAGGTAGCGTCACCCGCCTCGTAAACCGCATGACTGCACGCCGCTTAGTCCGGCGCTTGATTCTGTAACGCTGAGAGCGCGGGATGCCAGAGATAGCCAAGGATCTCTTTGAACCCCTCCACCTGCGCTGCTGTCGGAGTCTTGCCTTTTAGCAATTCGCGTTCGATCATGTTAATGAGTGACAGCTTCGCCTGTCTCGGCATTTCCAGAATCTCTCGATTGGAGAATCCCAATCGAGCCGTTTCATAAATCATTTGTGACATGTCCTTGTCTGGAACCGGCGCAGGCAAGCGTGCGAATGCCTCCTCGGCCGCGCTACGCACTAACCAGTGGCGATCGAGCCGAAGGTGTTCGAGCGTGGAACGGTCGACCGTGCGGCTCATGGCGATACTCAGCCGGACCATCCAGTCATGGGACCGAGCGCGTTTCTGCAACAACTCTGCTGGGCACAAGTCACTGGAGAGAAGTGCAAGGTGCTCTGCGGTGCCACTCATCCACGGGGCACACGATCGCTCCACGCGCGTTCGCTTCCAAAAATCGGCAAGCGTGAGAGTGCGTTTCGCGGCTTCTGGTTTATTGTATGCCGCGATTGCTGTAGGCGCGACGTCCGCCGCTTCCGTGAGTGATGCGAAACTTGCTGCGATCGGGGTGTAATAAATCGGATCACTAATTCGCCGATACGAGAATGGAGTGCGGTGGCATCGATACGGGATGCCGCAAGGTGATCGGCCCATGTCCCAACACCGAATGGCCGCGCGCAACAACAGGTCAATCGGATCGACACGACCGGTTCGGCCGATCGTTCGGTACGTGTCCATCGCGTGCAACAACTTCGCCTCTGGCGGTACATGCCTCATGATCCGCGCACTCACATCCTTTCGACCAAGCAGTACAAGACCCGCAACAATTGGTGCACTCGGACTCAAGTGGCCCTCAGCAAGCAGCCCACTGATAAATCGATCCCGCTGCCTGTGAAGTTTGCTACGGCCGTAGTCACTCACCGCGATCGCAAGCGGAACCGTCTCTTGCCAACCGAACCCCGATCCTTCCGGATGGTTCAACCGATGAAGTGCCAGCTCCTGAGCCGGCGTCCCCAACTTGCCTTGATCCCAGGGCTTGATAAGCACTTCAAGCACACTCTTGGCTGCATCGGCGCGCGAAGCGATATTCCACTGCACGTAATTCGCGAGATATTGCGTGGAACCGCCGTGCCCGGTTGTCACCCGCTGCGCCACACTCATCCACAAGCCACCGCCCGTACTTTCGTGCTCAACGAGCGCTTCGAGCTGGTCATACTGCAACGTACCAATGATTGATGGAGATGCAACAACAGCCAACTGCCACGCTGGATTTCCGCACACTTCCAATGGAAAGTGTGTCAGTAGCTCTATCAGTTTCTCAATCGGCGTCGATGGATCGGACGCCATGATGGCGCGCTCCGGAAACTGCGCGGCGCGCGTCTCTTCGTCTGGGTATGAATCTGGCCACGGGTTGTTCATGTTGACTTCCTCTTTCTGACTTTCAAATTGTTCACTGCATTGTCACGCGCCACCGCAGCACGCAACGCCGCAACAAGACCGGCAACGAATCGCTTGCAATTCTTGAACGATGACCGACGCACCGCCTGTGTGCCTTCCAAATTCATGTACCGCGCGCGGTTGATTTCAATCATGATGGAGAGCACCCGCCGGTCTTTCCCGTTGTGATTCAAGGGAACTATCGACCCCGAGTACGGCGCATCAACACGTACTGACCAACCTTGTGACTTGCACCACTTTGTTGCAGCGTGCACAAGCCACTGCGGCGTATGAATGCCCGCCGTTCCAATACACACGTCAGGACGCGGAACGTCGTGGTTCGCGTCCATTGCAAACGGAACATCCGGGAATGTGTGGCAATCAATCACCAGCGCACGTGGCGCACGCGCGAGCGCGTCGTCCACTGCCTGCGTTAGCCAGTCATGGTGCAGCCGATACCACGCCGCAAGAATCTCCTCGCGCCGCGCTCCCGTGATCGGCCGCCGAGTCACGTTTCCGTCATGACCACGTTCGTAGAGAACACCCAGCCCGCGTTTCGCCATCGGCTCCAACGAGTCTCGCTCGAATCGCTCCGGATCAACCGCTAAGCGGCTGATTGGGAAGATCAACGCTTGGGTGTTCGGCAGGTTGCTATCGAACAGCTCATCCGTAAAGTGATCCGTCGACGCCGCAAGATGAGCAGACAACTTCTTGTGGCGAACAACAAACTCACGTTTCAACGAGGCTGGTATCGCTACCTTGCTATGCGGAATATGCAGGACCAACGGAACCGGCTGCTTTGCGTCGCGCTTTGCCTTCGCGCGCAATACCTTCTCGCGCCGCTCTGTTCGCTGCGCTCGGTTGTACCGTGGAACCTGCCCGCCAATGGTGTCCATCCAATGCAGATTCACTGACCCGAGGTTCCACTGCGCGTGCGGTACCGATCGAAACAACGCGTCGGCAACATCAAGAACGCCGTACTGCACCGCCCAGACAATCTGTTCCTCGATGCACCCAGATTTATGTAAATCGGTGTGATATAACGAAGCGGCACCGGTGAGGCAATTGGGGAAACCCCGAATCGCCGCCTTGGTTCCAACCGATTCCTTAAGCCGCGAAGCAATGTTCTCCCAGACTTCGGGCGTCGGACAGACGCGGAGATCGGCGGCGCAGTACTCAAGGAGCGCCCGCGCTTGGTCGCTTGCCAGCAACGGATGTGCTGCCGCTTCAGTACTGATATTCGAACGAATTTTCCTTGTAGTCATCGCTTACCTCCCATGCGTAACACCGTTCCAAATGCGAAATCACATGACCTCCGCCCGCCCGCAGTGACAACCCACAACACGTCAAGATCCGGTGCGGTCTGCGGAAACATGCCGAATCCATCAGTGATGTAGATGACCGTCGGCGATGCGTTGCTGCGGGCGCCGTCCGCTGCCACCCGCGCCGCAACCGCGGCGAAGAACGGCCGGAAGTCCGTTCCTCCACCGCCGGTTGGGGACACGAGCGGCCGGTTGACCTCGACCTCAAATGGGCCAACGCACTGCGAATCGGCGTAGTACAGCCGGCAGCGCACCGATGGATACGAACACACGATGTTCCGCAGTACTCCCAGGAACTCGGAGAGTTGACTGTCAGACACCGAACCACTGGTGTCGATGCACACATCGACATCAACCGTGTCTGTCTCGAGGACCTCCACATACAGACCGCGCCACAGGTGACGCCGATCGAATCCAGCAAAGTCATCGGGAGTGCGAACCACCGAACGCCAGAGCGCCGATTGCCAGTCGATCTGCGGAGTATTTGCTTCAAGAACACCGCGCAAGAGCGCAGCGGGCGGTGAGCCCTGAGGCAGCTTGCCCGCCATTCCCAACGCACAACTCACATTAGCCGTCCACGTGTTGACGAGCTGGGCTGATAGTGCGGATTTGTTACTGGAGTCGTGCGAATCCCCTCCGTAGTCCGGCAGTTCAACCAAGTCCACAGCTTCGAGCTTGCCTGCCTGGCGACGTAATGTCAATCGATTCTTTGAAGTGTCCTTTCTGTCATTGAGAAGTTTTTCATAGATCTCCTCAACGCACAGCGGCGCGAGCCCGAGATCCTCTACCGCACCCGCCGGCAACTTCAGTTGCTTCATCGAATAAACGATCCCGTTGACATGGATGTCCGCCGCGATATTCCAAACCATGTGATCACGAACTCCGCGTCGTGGTACATGCAATAACGCCAGGTGAAGCAACTCATGAACGACAACACCATCCAATTCTGGCGCGTTGAGGCTATGCACGAATTCCGCGTTGAATAGAAGATCTCGACCATTCGTTGCCGCGGTCGGAATGGTGTTGGTCATCACAATGGGAGCCATCATGAGTAGCGCTCCAAAGAATGGAAATGATTCACTCAAACGAATCTGGCTTGCAGCAATGCGCTTGCGCTGCTGAATCTGCAGTGCTTCACGATCAGCGGCCGTGATGAGGCGCGCCTCGCCCGCGAGCGCTACGGGGTGAGTGCTACTCATGCTGTCACCTGCAATTCGTGATAATCCTTTACGAACGCCTTGAATGTTGGCTCAGCAAGCAGCGCGGTGGCGAGCGGCCCCTGGAGTCCCTTCGACTGCATCGACTGGCGCAGATCGTGGATGAATGTGCGCGTCCACTCCGTCGTCATCTTGGCGGTCAACCATCGGAACGAGTTGACGGCGTGCTCGCCGCTACATGCGCGCAGAGCCAGACTCACGGTGGTGGCGTACTTGACTGAAAGTTCCGTCGGAACGTCAACGTGTTTCCCATTCCCTTCAAGAATTGCCTCGACATCGGGCAACGTTTCGAAGAGCTTGATGAAGGCGCTCAGCTCTGCACTCGCAGCTACACCGATTACAGAATCTACAGGAAGACCTGCCTTGAGCAATCGATCCGCCATGAACCACGAGCGAGGCGATGGCCACGCTGGCTGCGTGGGATCAATGCGATGCAGCAGTTCCGGGCGGAACGATAGAAACGCGATGATCTGTTCCGACACCCCGTGCGCGATCGCATACTTCTTGAAACTCTCTACATCCGGCGAGATCTCAATGTGCGCAAATCGATTCGCGAGCGCCGTCGGCATGTCGAACACCGACGCGCGATCTTCCTTGCGGTTACCTGCGGCCCACACAAACCAGCCGTCTGGCAGCTGGTAATTGCCAACACGCCGGTCCAGGATCAATTGCTGCGCGACGCCCTGCATGCTCGGCGCGGCCATGTTTAATTCGTCAAGAAAGAGGATTCCGGACCCATTACGCGGCAGGAATTCCGGTGGATACCAGCGAGAGATACCGCCGCCCTCCTCCAGTCGCTCGGGGACTGGGAGCCCGCGCAGGTCAGTTGGCGCAAGCTGACTGACGCGAATATCAATGAAGTCAAGACCAGCCTGCTGTGCGACCTGCGCAACGATGCTTGACTTGCCAACGCCAGGGGCGCCCCAAATCATGAGGCTTATGCGAACTTCGTTGGCGACAACGGAAGAGAGGTACGCGAGTAATTCAGACGGATTCATGTGACGGGGCCTTTCAAACGTGAGTAGTCATTCCAAAGCGCGTGCGCGACAAACAACAACCAACCGCCCGCAACGAGCGGACGATTCCGGAGAGCGCATGCAGAAATTGGATGAACACCACGCGAGACCTTGAGGGCTTGAGCGCACGACCACTGAGGCCACGCGACATCAAGATCCTGAGACCTTGAGCGCGAGACCAATACGGTCGCGCGACATCAAGGCCTCCAATGCTGGTGGCGAACAAGGCCACCAGCCAAGGCGCGGATCCGCCAGATGTGCGCCGCACAATGAAGTGCGCGCGCCAATCCGGCGGACCCGCGGGCTATGCGATCAGTAGCAGAAACGGCCTATTTTCAGGCCAATTTGCGCAACTGCGCCACATGCCCCTTTCGGGGTGTCCTCCGCACCGTGGCGCGCGATTCAGGGGTGTGCCTGCGCGCGCTCGGTTGCGACCCAGCTCTCAGAGGAAGCCTGGGTATCTGTATGCAGCGTTTAGTGTAGCGACAATGAAACCAAATGCAAGTGAATTATTGCGGATTGTTTCCGCTTTCAGCATCCTCTCGGGCATAGTCCGCCTTGGCTCGATCGAAGTTCATTTCCGGTGCAGCGCACTCGCTGTACCGAGCGGACTCACGTGCAACGGTGCTCCACAAGCGGCTTGAGCCACGCGAAGATTTCATGACGCCCATTGACTGCTGCGCACGAACTCCCACTGACTCTCCAGAGGCAATGGCGCCTTCATCAGCACTCAGGAAGACAATCTGCCATCCGGCTGCACGGCGTTCGGTCACCATGCTGCGCACCTGCGCCCCGGTGAATTCATGGCTCGAATTCTCTTGTCCATCGGTGACGATGACAAAGATGATGCGAGCTGGTCGCTGGGCCACTGGCATCGACCGTAGCCGAGTATCGAGATCAACAATGCCTCGTCCGATGGCGTCAAAGAGCGGCGTGTTCGCACGCGGCACAAATGTTTCCTCGGTCAATTCTGGAACCGCAACGATCGGCGCATAGGCGTGCACCACTTCGTACGGGTCCATAGAATCAAACTGCACGAGGGTGAGCGTGACCTGCGTTGGCAGACGCTTGTGCTCCGCGAGGAAGGCATTGAATCCACCGATCGTGTCCGCCCGGATGGATGACATGCTGCCGGTGCGGTCCAAAATGACCGAGATTTGCGTGTAGTCCGCCGTGCCCCTGGCGCCAGCCTCGGAGCTCGCTGCACTGGCGGTGTTCTCTGCGTTCGGCGCGTTCCCGGTGTTCCCCTTGCTCCCCGTGTTCCCCGTGTTCCCCGTGTTCCCCGTCGTTGCTGTGTCCGGCATTTAGAAGTTCCTCTGGTGAAAGGCGTTCCCACTGCCCGGCTTCGGCCGTGCAGGCCCCTGGAAGGGCTCTCGAGTATCTTAGCACTATATCACAACATTGCAACTAATGTATTTGTAATTAACCGGAAATATGTTATAGTCCCACAAGCGCTTGCCGATCAACGACTTGAGGACCCCCCGACATGGGAATGCCGAACTTCGAACCACTGATTGTTCCCGTCATCTTCACGCTCTCCGACCGCTCGTGCCAACTTCGGCTCGCGGCCAC
>JBDKKN010000034.1:0-6736 GCA_039796075.1 Planctomycetota bacterium
GCCGCCCACAACGTCGTACACCTCAAGGCGCGCATCGGCAGTATTCACGGCGAGCAGGACGAGTCCGTTCGGCGTGAGGTCGATGGGGTGTGACTGCGGTGATTCCCAGTTCACAAACGAGCCGCTCTGCGCAACAGCAGGCAGGGCGATGGCGAGGGCGGCGAGAGCGGATATGTGGAAAGTGCGCGTCATTGCAAGCACTGTTGCCTGACGCCTCGACTCAGGGACAGCGCCGGCGGGAATTGTGGGTAGCCACCAGCGCGTCCCATTCCGGCCCGAATGCGGATTCGTAGTTCTTCCAGCGGCCGATCGAGGATCGATTTATGGGGCGCCGGACTTGTTCGTGGCTCAGCGTCAACACGGTGCGCGTGTTGTCCTCCGGGCGAAGCATGTCAGATTCCGGTGCAATTCCTAGGAAGTTGGTGACCCGTTGCGCGTGTCCGTCGGGGTCTTCGATCAAGTCTTCGTACACGATTTCTTCGTGGCGAATCTTGAGTACGGAGAGTGCTTCCATGGAGAGCGCGCGTTCGGCGGTCATGACTTCGCGAATACCGCCAAGCGAACCGGTCCATCCAAAGTGCTTGGGGTTGAAACTGGAGAGATACAAACTCACCGCCGTGTCACGCGGATCACGGGTGATGTGCATGCAGCTTGCGCCCGGAAGAATGGCCGCAACAGCAGGCAGCCAGCGCCATGTCTGGAGCGACTTGTCTACCAGCCACGCCTTGTCTGCCACGTCCGGAGTCCGCGCGCCGGAGATGTAGTTGTTCTGAAACATCACCGCATCTTCTGGACTCATGGTGCCCAGTCCGCGCGGCCATGCGCCCGCATGAACCAGCGAATCTCCAAGCGCCATGATCCCTTCGTACTCGCCGATTCCAGCGACGCAGGAATGCCGGTCGAGCATTTGCTCAAGGAGCGTTGTGCCACTGCGCGGCATTCCGACAATGAATGCAATGCCTTGCACTTCCGGAACGCGCGGGTTGAACCATGCCTTGCCATTGGCAAGCAGTTGTCGCTGCGCATGCACATCCGCGTGCATGTCGGAAAGGTTGAAGAGTGGGGCGGTGTGTTCGTGGATGTACGTGGCAAGTTCCCACGCGCGGCGATACTCGCCAGCAGAATCGAGCAACTGCACTGCTTCGAACCCCGCGTTGCGGCGCATGGACATTTCGCCTGGCTCGCGTGCGATTGCTTCAAACTCAGTAACCGCACCTTCGCGATCATCCTTGGCGCGCACGCGTGCCGACATGATCCGGCCGCGCACATCAGTGAGCCACATGCCACCTTGCTCAACCAAGGCCTTCATTTCCGCGCGCTTTCCGGTGCGGTGCAGGATGTCAGCGAGGAAGATTGTTGCATCAAGCGCGTTCGGCGCCTTGCGCGCAATCAACACGCGCAGGCGATCAATGGCCTTATCGCTGCGAGCGAGGTAGTGATCAACGATCGCCCACGCCATGCCAATGCGGTGGTCGCCAGTGATCATGCGCTCCGCGCGTTCGAGTGCTTCTTCTGCAACTCGCATGCGGTTCATGCCGATCGCGCAACGTGCAACACCAAGCCATGCCTCGCCGTCACGCGGGTTGCGGCGCAACATGTCTCCCGCAAGATGCTTGGCATTCAGAAAGTCGCCGCGTTGCAGCAAGCGCTGAAGTTCTGCCCGTTGATTGACAGGAGGTGGCATGGAGTTCGGATGCTACTAGTGCCAGCCGCGCTGTCGCTCTGCGATTTACGCGGTTAGTCCCACTCGGCGCCGAATGCCCACTCATAATTCTTCCAGCGCCCAATGGACGACCGGTTGATCGGCTTGCGCACCTGCTCATGGCTCAGAGTCAGCACGGTGCGCGCGTTTGATTCCGGCGCAAGAACCGAATCTTCCATGGCCAATCCCATGCGCTTCAGGCACCGCTCCATGTGGCCGCGCGGGTCGGCAACCAACTCTTCATAGACGATCGATTCGTGCGGGATTCCAAGGGTTTGCAGGGCTTGCGGCACCAGCGCCCGCTCGGTGGCGATGATGCGGCGGATGCTCTCCAACGAACTTGTCCAGCCGACGTTCTTCGGATGGAAGTTAGAGAGGAACAAGCTGACCGCCGTGTCGCGCGGTTCGCGCATGATGTGGAAGCACACGGCGCCCGGCATGACAGCGGCGACAGCGGGCAGCCAGTGCCAGGTGTTGAGTGACTTGTCGAACATCCACGGGGTGTTGCCGCGCCGCATGGACGCGATGCCTGACAGATAGGCCTGCTGCATCGCCAGCGCTTCATCAGTGGGCAGCATTGCCAGTCCGGTTGGCCATGCGCCAGCGGAGATGACTGCAGTGCCGAGTGTGTTGATGCCGTCGTACTCACCGATACCAGTGACCGCGGAATGGCGATCAAGCATCTGCTCAAGCAGGGTGGTGCCGCTGCGGGGCATGCCAACCACCAGCGCAACGCCATTCACCGCAGGCGCGCGCGGCGTGAACCATGGCTTGCCGCGGGCGAGCAGCGCTGATTGTGCGTTGGCATCGGCAATCACTCCTTCAACATCAAAGCGTTCGCCGGTGGTGGCGTGCAGGTGTTCCGCCAGTGCAAAGGCGCGGCGGTACTCGCCCGCGGCATCAAGCATGCGGACCGCATCGAAGCCAGCGATGCGGCGCGCCATGGCAAGCGCGTCGCTGCGTGCGAAGGCTTCCAGTCGGTCGGCGGTGCCAGTGGGGTCCGTCAGTGCGGTCACCCGTGCGGTGAAGATCGGCGCGCGCGGGTCGTTGAGCCACGCGCCGCCGCCGCTCACCAGTGCTTGCAGTTCTTGCCGGCGCCCGGCGCGGTGGAGCACTTCCGCAAGCACCATGGTGGCGTCCGTGGTGTTTGGTGACCCGCGGGCGATGAGATGGCGGAGTCGGTCGATGGCGGCGTCGCTGCGGCCGAGCCGGTGGTCGATGATGGCCCGCAGCAGGGCAATCTCCGGTGAGGTTCCGCTGAGGCGGATGGCGCGTTCGATGGACTCGTCGGCGACGGTCAGGCGCCCCAGAGCAAAGGCTGCCCGGGCGTTGGCGTACCAGGAGCGGAAATCTCGGGGGTTTCGGCGCAGGCTTGCGCTGGTTCGTAGGAGGACTTCCCCAAAGGCTCCACGGGTCAGGAGGGCCTCAAGATCAGGGGTTTCAGAGGGGGAAGCCATTGGCGTCAGGGACTTTACCGTGCCCCGGACGAGAAATATTAAGAAAGTTCCTTGCAATTGCCCGGGCGCCGGGCATAGTTACTCAAGTCAGACGGTTTCCCACCCCTGACGAATCCCTTCTGTCTGCGTTCCCTTTCGTTTCCCTTATTTAGGACTTACATCATGAAGACTCTGATCGCTTCCGGCATCGCCGCCGCCGCTTTGGTTTCAGCCGCATCAGCGGACGTTACCTACACCTTCACCAACCAAGTTTGGACCGGCTTCAACTTTAACGAAGCCTACGCCGCAGGCAGCCTCACTGGCACCCTGACTGGCGCGACCGTGAACGCGACGTTGAACGCATCCACCAATTACACCTACGCCGACGACCTGTGCATTTACGTGGCCGGAACGCCGTTGGCACTCGGCGGCATGCTGCAGTGCGGCGGTTTCTCGAACCTCAACGCAACCCAGCGCTACGGCTGGGCAAACGGCGCCAGCAACGCTCCCGGCACCACCGTGACCGGCACCGTGAACTTCACGACCGGCATCAACATGGCCGCCAATCCAACCCAGTCCATCTGGATCGGTAACGGCTACGGTGCCGCTGGCACCTCCGGCACCTTTACCGGCACCATCACGCTGCTCGGCGTGAACGCAGTTCCAGCCCCAGGCGCAGTTGCGCTCTTGGGACTTGCAGGCTTCTGCAGCCGTCGTCGTCGCGCCTAAAGCGCACTGACGATCTGAGATACGAATGACACCAGGGCGACCCGTACGGGTCGCCTTGGTTCTTTTTTCAGCCGACCTACTTGGGAATCAACGCCACAGTTCGGCGATCGGGACCGCGAACATACCCTCGCCGAATCCCACGGTGACCTCGCCGTCGTACAGGACGATGCCATGGCGGCAACTCTTCCAGAATGAAGATGCGCTCGAGCAGCGTGACGTAGTCGCGGATCGTCGGTCGCGTTGTTTGAAATGGTGCTGCAAGCTCACTGACGTTGAGCAGCCTGGCCGCACTGCGCGAGCGGGTGGAGTCGGATTGAGCCCATCCGGCTGGTTGTAACCTTTGAGTGCGTCTATGTGAAACCTTTGATAGCGTCTATGTGCAACTTTTTGATCCGGCTATATGAAACTAGTCAGGCATACGCCAACCAGGCGACGCTTCGACATCTGCCCGGCGATCCAATGTCAGCCCTATTGTTGGAGGTAGACTTTGCCCCGCTCGGCGCATGCACCGCGCCGCTTGGAACAACATGATCCCCATGATCCCCACAATCGCCGCCACCCTCGTCAGCCTTTCCATCGCCTTCGTTGCCCCCGCCCAGGCGCCAGCAGTTGGCAATCCCGCGCCTCCGGCGAGCACCCCCGCGCCTGCGGCGGGGAACAGCGCTGCCCCCGCACAAAATCCGGCAATGCCCGCGCACCCAAATCTCTGGCCGCAGGACATCACTTCCAACGGCAAGACCTATCGAGTCTTTCAGCCGCGCGTCACCGGCATCGACGGCGCGCGTGCGTACTTGGTCACGCAAGTCTCCATGGACGGCGCTGATGGCAAGACCGTGACTGGCAATGCACAGTTGCAGGCCGAGATGATGGCCGCCGATGTTCCCGGCGAAATTGAGATCAATCAGTTTGCAGTGCGCGCGTTGACAATCGACGGCAAACCTGCCTCCGATGCCGATGTGAAGGCGCTATCGCAGGCGCTCTATGTGGTGGCGATGACCACCACGCGACCCATCTTGCTGCAGAACATGCGGTTGGTGAATGCGCGCGGCAGTTCAACACCGGGTGTTGTTTCCGAAGTGCCGGCAATCACTTTGACGCAGCAGCCAACGGTGCTCATTGCTGTGGATGGCGCACCGCGGATGGCTCCGCTTGGTGCCACCGGTTGGACGATGGTCACCAACACCGCATCCGTCTTGTTGAAGTCAAAGGATGGCGCATGGTGGACGCGCGTTGGTGGAGCGTGGGTTTCATCCGCGGTGATGGAGACTGGATATCTGGCTGCTTCGGCGCCGCCGCCCGCGGATGTAGTCGCCGCACTCGGTACGACACCTGCGCTACCGAAGGCTGTGTCCGCGATGCCGCCCCTGGTAAAGGCGCCTGTACTCAAGACCGCCGCGGTAGTGGTGGCTACCAAGCCAACGGTGTTGGTCTCCATAGATGGCGCACCAGTACTTGGTAACGCTGGTCCCGGCGTGCAATGCGTCAAGAACACCAACAGCATTCTGCTGACTACCGATGGCAATGCGTTCTATCTGTTGGCTTCGGGTCGATGGTTCATGACCACTTCGCTCGGCACTGGCGCATGGAGCGCGGTGTCACCCGGCGCAGTGCCGGCGCAGTTTGCTGGTCTTTCGCACACCAAGCGTTACGACGGCGCACGTGCTGCAGTCCCCGGTACCGATGAGGCTGACGAAGCAACGCTTGCCGCGCGCGAGATTCGCACCGTCACGCTCAATCGCGCTGGAGCGCAGCCGAAATTCACCGTTGCGGGTGGCATGCCGGATGGCAACACTGCATGGGCGTCCATTGCGGACTCGCCAGTGAAGTGGTTGCCCGCTGCTTCGCAGCCGGTGTTGCTCTTTGAAGGCAAGGCCTATTGCTGCGATTCCGGTGCATGGTTCATGGCGCCGTCAGTCACCGGACCGTGGGCGCTTGCGGACACCGTTCCGGGTGCGATCTATGCGCTCCCGACTTCGTGCCCCGCGTATGCGTGCACATACGTGTGGGTCTTTGGCGCAACGCCGGATACGGTGACGTATGGATTTTCACCCGGATACCTCGGCACGTATTTGATGGACGGAACGCCGGTGTATGGAACCGGTCGTGTGTACACAGCGCCTGCGGGCGGCGCGTACCGCGCGTACCCAGCCACGTACGGCAGCGATGCAACCTATGACTCGCAGACCGGCACGTTCTCGCCGCCGGATGATCCGAACGATGATTACGCGTACTACGGAAGCGCGGATGTGAATCCCATGTACCTCACTGGCGACGGTTGGGGCGGATGGGGTTGGTGCTCCGGTTGGAACGTTGGTTGGGGCTACGGCATGAACAACTGGTGGGGTTGGAATCACTGGGGCTGGTGGATGAATCAGTGGCACCCGTACTACAACCGTTGGGCAGACAATCACTCGGATTGGCACAAGCAAGGTCTGACCGATGCAGCCAAGCGCAACGCTGAGCGGAACAAGCCGATCGACAAGCGTTCCTGGCCAGCGGCGCGCGGCTCCATGGCGAATGCGGGGCAAACCGGTATTCGTAGCGCGGGCAATCAAGGCTCGCGTCGCGATGCTTCGACTCAGGCCGCCACCGAGAATCAGCAGGCGATCAATCAGCAGTTCCAAGGCGCTGCTGGCGATGCGCCGGCGGCGTTCCGTGGCCCTGGTAACGAGTATGGATATCCCGCTGCGGCGTACCGCTCGTGGACCGGCATGGGCTCCAACCTTGGCGGAAACTGGGGGTATTCACCGTTGGCACGTCCCAACGGATTCCACCCGCCGCAGCAGTTTGCTAATCCGGGCGCCTATTGGGGTTCAGGCACGCAGATTGGTAACAACCTTGGGCCAAACGCGGGCCCGTACTCGTCTCC
>JBDKKN010000035.1:0-3497 GCA_039796075.1 Planctomycetota bacterium
CCTCGTTTTCAATTAGCAATGCCGCGGAAATTGGATCAGCATCCGACTCCCACAGTGGCCCAAGGAGCCATGCTTGCCGAAAGCGCTGCCATGGCAGCGATGCCCGGCGCGAAGCGGACACTGCTCGAGCCAGCACAAATCGACTGTCATCTTCCGAAAGGCCAATGGCGATAGCAACTTCGTGGAACGTTTCATCATCGGCTTGGCGCCGTTCGCCATCGGCGGCGAGCAGTGATTGCAAGTAATCGCCGAGCGAGCGTTCAAACACCATTGGGTCTTCGGTAGCGCGGTTGGCGGCCTCGGATGACTTCGCTTCAAGGGCGCGCATCTGCTCACGTTGGCGCACCATCAGCGCATCAACGCGGGCTTGATGTCGATCCCAGATTTGCTCGACCATTGGATCGTCATCTTTGGCCCCCACCGCGCGTGCGGCGAGGTGAAAGGCTGCATGGTCCATACCGGGCGCAAGTAGCAATTGCTCGGCGATGGAGTGGTCGGTATTCCATGGGACTTCGGTGCGCTCTCGGGAACTTCGGAAGATCCCACGGCCAGCCGCGCGAACCACTCGGTCTGCGTTTCCCGCGCCCAACATGGGCGTGAGTAGTTCACGCATTTCATCGGAAGTGGTGCCAATGGATTTATCCAGAAGCGCTTGGGTACCGTCATCGATCTCGCGCTCGGCGGCGGCGCGCAATTTCTTGAAGGCTGCCACTGCTTTGGTTTGCTCCGCCTCCAGGCGCGCCTTGGTGCCGTCATCGGCAAGCGCTTCTCCTCGGTCAGCCGCGCTGAGTCGGGCGCGTTCGTTCTGAATCTTCAGGCGCGAGACCGCGGCAAGTGCGGTGCGGGCATCTTCAACGGCGTTGCGTGTTTGGCTGGCGCGGCCGCTTCGAACCAGTGGGTGGCGCGCGTAGACATCCAGCATGAAGCGCCCGCCTTCAATGTACGGATCGGCACTGGTACGGCGGCGTTCGTCGTCGGCGGTGATTCGGGCGCCGGACGCTGGTGGCAGTGCGGCGGCGATGGCCGCCACTCCGCGGCGATTCGCTTCGTCTACTTGGAAAAAGGCGCGGGCGATGGGGCGCACGCCGACGCGCTCGGCGGCGGAAAGTGCCTCGACAGCTTGACTGTGCGCGTCTCGCGCGGCGTCGTTTTCCTTGGCGTGCGCGGCAAGTTGCTTGACCATTTCCGCGCTGACACCCGCGCTATTGAGCGCGGCAAGTTTGCTTGCCGGCAAGGCCACCTGTGCAGCAGCAAGTTGTTCTGCAGCGCGCGCTAGATCGCGGCGGTACTCGGCGAGTGCGGGTTCCACGACCGACCATTCCGCAGCATTCAGACCAAGCGCGCGTACTGACGGCTCAAGGTCAAGCATGGTTGGCGTGCGGTCGTCGCCGTTGGAGAGCCCTTGAATGATGCGAGCGCTGCGATCAATGGCGCGTCGATTAGTCACGCGATCAACGAACGCCGCGCGTGTATGGAATGCTTCGGACACGTCAGCAGTGAAGCGGTCATCGAGTGCTTTGATTCTTCCAAGAACAGCGCCGTGCTTGCGCGCAAATCGACCCAGCGTTTCTATATCGCCAACCCACTCGGACTCCTCACGCGCACGGACTTCGCGCACCAGCGGAGCGATCGCCTCAACGCGCAAGCGGTCAAAGTCGGTCAGGTAATGGTCATGCATCGATTCAAGCGATGCCCACTCGTCTGCGCTGAGCGGTGCGGCTTCATCGGCAGCAGCGATCGCCAAGTCGAGGGTGCTGATTGGCCCCGGCAGGGCATCAAAGCGGGGGTTCGCTCCGGATCCACAGCCAGCGAGCAGCACCGTGACGGCGAGCGCGGTGGAGAACAGGAGAGTGAGCAGCCAGTTCGTACGCACATCGGCAGTGTAGGTGGTCGGTAATTTGTTACGCAGCGGGCGCCAGAGGCTGAAATTGACCCTTGGGAGAGCAGAATTACTTGAATTGTTTACGGAATTCTGCTTGTTTACTCCGGTCTTGCCTCTGCAGAACCGACAGTCCTTCGTGCCAAGCGAAATTCTCGCCCAGCACTCAGGAGTTCCCGCATGAAACGCATTGCATCAACCTCAACGGTCCGCCACTTCGGAACCCACGCAGCCACCAGTGCCGGTATTGGCACTTTCTTGCTGGCCGCAGTGTTCATTGCCATGCGCGGTGGTTTCTTTACGCGCGGCGCGAACGCCGAGTTCATTCGGCCTGCCGTTGCGTTTGATGCTCTTGACGATGGCGTGATTGACGTGCCCACCGAGGCTTCGTCCATCCAAGCCGCCGCCGACTTTGCCAACAATGGTGCAACCATTCGGATTGCCCCAGGAACCTACGTGGGTGCAGTGGTGGTGGACGGCAAGTCCTTGACGATTACTGGAGCCGGATCAGATGCCACGGTTGTTCGTGGCTTTGGTCGCAGCGCCGTGTTGAGTTTCAGCGGCAGTGCCGAGCAGCGGATTTCCGTGACCGGCATTTCCGTGGTTGGTGGTCGTGGCGAAACTGGCACTGGCATGATCTTTGATGGCGTGTCCTTTGATGTGCGCGATTCACATATCGCAGGGAATCAAGGCGGCGGCGTCACCATGCGCGACGGCCTCGGGACCTTCAGCGGTTGCAAGTTTGATGACAACCGCAGCGAGAAGTCCGGCGGTGCAGTGAGCAACGAAGGTGGTTCGCCAAGCTTTGTTGCATGCACGTTCCGACACAATATTTCAGCTACTTTCGGCGGTGCCTTGTACAGCAAGGGTGGCAATGTCTCCATCTTGGCGTGCACCGTTGAGGACAATTCCACTCGCAGCGGCGCCTGGGGCGGTGCTGTGTTTGGTGAGAACACCACCTTTGAATTGCACGGCACCGACTTCACCCGCAACCGCTCCATTGAGTCGGGCGGCGCGGTGTATCTCTTGGGTGGAATCGCGGATGTTTCGCGATGCACCTTCACCGGTAATTTCAGCGACGAGGCACGAAGCCTCTTCAGTCGCGGCGCTGGTGTGCGCATTGCGTCCAGTCGCCTGTGCGGCGCTGAAGCGTTCGCCTTGGGCGGAGACTTCGCGTTCGGTGATGGCAACGTCTTTGATACATCGTGCTTTGGTGACTGCAATCAGAACGGTGTGTCTGACGAGGAAGAGATCGCCATGGGTTGGATCTCTGATCGCGACGGCAACGGCGTCCCGGATTCCTGCGATCCCGACTGCAATTCCAATGGTTTGCCTGACGGATACGAAGTCAGCGCTGGATTTGCACAGGACATGAACGCCAATGGTCTGATTGACATCTGCGAGATTCGTTCAGGACTTGCACTGGATGTTGACAATGACTGGATCCCGGATGATGCGCAGATGCCAGTGGTTGCGCCAGCCGTTTCTACTCCAGCTGCTACCCAGTCCAACACTGTTCCAGTGCCCGATCCGTTCGATGCGTGGGGACCTGGAATGTCGAGCCGCATGGGTGGTTCCATGGGCGGTTTCCCGGGTCAGTAAGAGAATTCTTGCGCGG
>JBDKKN010000036.1:0-26525 GCA_039796075.1 Planctomycetota bacterium
GTCACGCGGGTGACCCCGCACTTCTGGTGGATGGTTGGGTTGAGTATCCGTATTCATCAACCGGGTTCGCCATGTGGCAAGCCTCCGCTCCCTACCAAGCGCTTTCCATGGAAGCGCGCGATCCCGCTACCGGGGCTTGGAAGTCGGTGGTGGCGGAGTACGGCTACCCGGCCGGCATGCCACGTCGCGCAGTGTTTCCAGTGCCGCGCAGTGCACTCCCGCCGGGGTGTACCTCGCTTCGATTGCAGACCACCATGGAGATCTACGTTGATCGCGTTGAACTGGCGTGGTTTGAGCCATGCCCGCAAGCGCGCCGCGTTGCAGCACCGCTCCTGACGGCATCAGTCGTGGACGCCGGGTTCGCGGCGCGCGTTCCGCATCCGCAACGCCGACCGGACTATGACTATGCGCGACGCGCTCCGCTGTGGGATTGTCGCAAGCAGCCCGGTCTGTACACGCAGTTCGGTGAGTGCACTCCGCTCTTGGCCGCCACCGATGACGCGGTAGCCATCTTTGGCGCAGGCGAAGAAGTGCAACTGCGCTTTGATGCGGTTGCAACCCCGAGCCCTGCGCCGGGGATGATCCGCACGTGGGTGCTTGAAGTTGACGGCTGGTGCAAGGACATGGACATGCTGACCGGCGACGGAGCCACGCTTGGGCCGCTCCCGTTCCGGGATGGAAAGTCCACCACGCCTGCCCGCGACGCATTGCATGCACAGTTCAATATTCGTTGGGCTGGCGGCCGCTAGATCTCGCATGGTGCAATGGATCGGTACAACCCGCCTAGACTGCACGGGTTCGCGGTACATCGTGTTGCCGCAAACTCGCTTTCTGCGCGCTCAACTTCTGGCGTGACCTCCCGACTCGATCCCGCATATGGCTGACGCTCGCCCCAGACTCATTCCGGCCGGTGGTGTAGTGACGCCGCGGATGCGTGCGCTGTTGCTGGCGACGCTGGTGCTGTTTGCGCTACTCACCATCAACTCCATTTATCTGGGTGGCGTCACGCTCACGGAGTGGTTCACCAAAGAACAGCGCCAGAACTCCTTCTACTTGTGGATGTTCCTTGGGCATCTGGTGCTTGGTCTGGCCATCACACTGCCGGCGATCGCCTTTGGCGCCTGGCACTGGAAGCGGGCACATCATCACCCCAACCGACGTGCGGTTCGCATGGGTAATGTCACGTTCATTGCGGCGATTGTCACGCTGGTGACCGGGGTGCTGCTGACACGGGTTGACGTTGCGGGTGTGGTGGCGGAGTTGCGCGAACCAGGTGCGCGGACGTTGGCATACTGGATGCACATAGCAGCGCCGCTGGTAGTGGTGTGGGGCTTCGTGCTGCATCGATTGGCTGGTCGACGCATTCGTTGGCGCACTGGGTTTGCAGTAGTGGCAGCATCGCTACTGATGGTGGTTGGCTTTGATGGCTGGCATCGATTCGATGCGTCGCGGCCTCGACCAAGTCCGAAAGATGGTGCGGCGTACTACGAGCCGAGTTTGGCACGGACCGCAAACGGCGCGTTCATTCCGGAAAGCTCGCTTTCTCAGAACGATTACTGCATTTCCTGTCACCCCGACGCCTATCGATCTTGGGCACACAGCGCGCATGCCGCTAGCAGTTTCAATAACCCAATGTACGCCTTCAGCGTGCGTGAAACACGGCGACGTTCATTTGAGCGCGAGGGAAATGTCAACGATGCGCGATTCTGCGCAGGCTGCCATGATCCGGTGCCGTTCTTCACCGGCGCCTTTGAGGATGCCCGCTTTGATGATCCGCATTACGACGTTTCCAAGGATCCGATGGGTGCGGCTAGTATCACTTGCACGGCGTGCCATTCCATCGTTGCGGTGAACTCCACGCGTGGAAACGCCGATTACGTTATTGAAGAGAGCCCGCAGTATCCATTCACTGGCAGTGAGTCTCCATTCTTGGCGTGGACCAATCGGCAGTTGGTGAAGGCCAAGCCCGCGTTCCATAAGCAGACATTTCTCAAGCCGGAAGTGCATCGCAGTGCCGAGTTCTGCAGTACCTGCCACAAGGTATTTCTGCCGGAAGAACTCAACGACTACAAGTGGCTGCCTGGGCAGAATCACTATGACTCATGGCGCCTTTCCAACCGCAGTGGTCACGGGGTACAGGGTTGGTATTGGCCCAAGGAGCCTGCCAGCAACTGCAACGGTTGCCACATGCCCGAGGTTGCCAGCGTGGACATGGGCGCCAAGCCGCGTGGTCCAGATGGTGAGCTGCGTTTGCGAGATCACCTGTTTGTAGGTGCAAATACCGCAACTGCAGCACTCAGCGGACTGTCGGACCCGGAAGGCGCCCGTGCTGCAACCGAGGCATTTAATCGCGGCGTATTGCGCCTGGACATCTTTGCGCTGCGTGCGGATGGACGCGCCGACGGTGCGCTCACGCCGCTACTTGCCGATACTGCCCCCGCATTGCTCGCTGGCCAGCGCTACTTGTTGGAAGTGGTGGTACGCACGCTCGGCAGTCTGGGACATGAGTACACGCAGGGAACCGTCGATAGCAATGAGACGTGGCTTGATGTCACTGTGCGTGCTGGCGACCGTGTCATTGCTCGCTCGGGTGCAATGGATGATGGCAATACGGTTGACCCGTGGAGCAAGTTCTTCAACGTGTACATGCTTGACCGTGATGGTCAGCGGATCGACCGTCGCAATCCACAGGACATCTTTGTTCCGCTGTACAACCAACAAATTCCCCCGGGCGCAGCAGACCTGACGCGCTACGCGTTCACCGTACCTGCTGACGTGCATGGCCCGATCACCGTTGATGCTGCAGTTCGCTATAGAAAGTTTGACACCACCTACATGCGCTACGTGTACGGCGCTGAGTACGTCAATGTGCTGCCAGTGATGACGCTGGCGACTGATCAGGTGGTCTTTGGTGGCGCAGTGATTCCGGCAGCGGAGCCCGTTGCGACCGGCATGGTTACTACGCTCGCCGCGGCCGCCGCACCCGCCGCAACGCCCGCCGCGCCCGCCGCAACCCCCACGTGGGAACGTTGGCTTGACGCAGGAATTGCGCACTTTCGCGTCGCCGATCGTGCTGCTGGCAAGGGGCAATGGGCGCAGGCAGATCAGGCATTCGCGGAGGCTGCCGCAGCGGGACGCGTCGAAGGTTGGATCGGTCGAGCACGCGTGGCGTTGCGCGATGGGCGCATTGATGAAGCGGCGTCCTACCTGCGTACTGCTGCGGAGAAACATCCCGGTCAGTTGCCGTGGTCCGTTGCTTACTGGAGCGCGGTGATCGACATGCAGAATGGTCAGTACGACCGCGCCATGGATGGATTCCGCGCGGTGTCCGCTACGGCATTTACCGAAGCACACGCGCGCGGCTTTGATTTCTCGCGCGACGATCGTGTGCTCACTGACTGGGCGAGCGCATGCCTGGAACGCGCGCGGCAACTTCGCGAGCCCGGCGATGCGGAGAAGCGCACCGCGCTGTACGCCGAAGCTATTGAACTCACTGATCGTGCGCTGCTTCTTGATTCGCAGCGGTTTCAATCGTGGTACATCCGCATGCAGGCACTCGAAGCGATTGGTGACGCAGCGCGCGCGGCCGACGCACGTACCGCGTATGAACGGTATCGACCCGACGACAACGCCCGTGACCGCGCCGTCAATGCCGCTCGCGCCCGCGATGCTGCTGCCAATCACGCAGCAGAACCGGCCGCGGTGTACGACCTGCAGCGCGCCGGTGCGCCGGGGTTTGCGTCTGGCGCGGTGGCACGGGGTACACCGTGACCGTGCCGAGCGAGACGCCGGAATCCGCAGATCGACCGCCGGATGACCAGATCATCGGGCGGGCATTTTGGATGTCAGCCGCTGTCGTGGGGTTGGTGGCAGGGGGCGTGGTGCTGTGGCGGCAGTGGCCGCGAACGACCCCGCAGGCAGCTCCGGTGGCGCCGCTCCCGGAGGGTCCGGCAGTGATCGCCGCGCTACCAACGTCATCCGCCGCGGCCGCGATGACCTTCCAGGACCGTTCCATTGGTTCGGACCGCTCTTGGGGCGTCGGCATTGATCGCGTGACTGGAGCCGCCGGCGACCGTCTGCTTCCGGAGACCATGGGCGGCGGCGTGGGTGTGTGGGACGTCGACGCCGATGGCGACTTGGACCTGCTGTTCCCGGATGGAGACGCGTGGCCGGAGGCCGCAGCTGGCTCCCGACGTGGCCAAGGAATGGCGGTCTTCCTGAATCAGCGCGGATCCGACGCTGCGGCATCCGTACGCGGCAACGCTTCCACGGAGGCGCAGTTTGTCCGCGCCCGGAACACGGGGCTCGAACAACCCTGGCAGGGCATGGGCATTGCACTCGCGGATCTTGATGGCGATGGTCGCCCGGAAATCCTGGCAACTGGGGTCGGGGGCGTGCGCTTCTTCGCCGCCGAGCATTCCGCCCCGGGCACCGCCACGCGATGGCGCGACGCGACGACTGAAGCAGGTCTCGCGGAGATCAATGGATGGACAACCGCTGCCGGGTTCGCTGACTTTGATCAGGACGGTGATCTTGACTTGGTGGTCGGCCGCTATGTGGAGTGGTCCAAGGAGGTTGACTTGCGCGTGAACTACACGCTGACGGGTCTCGGTCGCGCGTACGGAGCACCAACCGGATTCGCTGGCACGGACTTGGTCTTGATGGAGCAGGTGAGTCCGTTGCGATTTGCTGATCGCACTGCAGAGCGCGGGCTATTGGTTCGTAATCGTTCCACCAATCAACCAATGGCAAAGGCTCTTGGATTTGCGATTGACGACTGCGACGGTGACGGTGACTTGGATCTCTTTGTTGCCAATGATTCAGTGCAGAACTTTCTGTTCATCAATGATGGCCACGGGGTGTTTCAAGAACGCGGTGTTTCCGCCGGTGTTGCGTTCGATCGCAACGGTGCCGCTACCGGCGCCATGGGTTGCGACACATCACACCTGCGCAACGATGCCGCCCTGGCAATTGCAGTTGGAAATTTTGCTAACGAGCCATGCAGCCTGTACGTCACCGCGGGTGACGGTCGCTTTGCCGATGACGCCATCGTGGACGGAATTTCCGCGGCGACACGTCGCGCTCTTACCTTTGGGCTTGCCTACGTGGACCTCGATTCCGACGGCTGGGAAGATCTGGTCTTGGCAAACGGGCACATTGAAGAACGCATCGCCGATGTTCAACCAACACAGCGCTATGCGCAACCCGCGCAGGTGTTCTGGAACCGCGCTGGACAGCCGGGGCCCGCCTTCACGGAGATTCCCGGCGCGTCACTGGGGGCGTTGGCTACGCCAGTGGTTGGTCGTGGACTTGCGTGGGGAGACTTTGATGACGACGGCGCACTTGACCTAGTGATTGGCGCAGTGAGCGGCATGCCGCTCGTTGTACGTAACGCTACTCAGCAGGGTGGTCATGTCGAATGCGTGTTGGTTGACTCCATTCATGCCGGCAATCGCGATGCGATCGGCGCGCAGGTGATGATTCAACTTGATAACGGTCGCTCGCTGCGTAAGACGGTGATGCCGACGCGTTCCTACCTTTCGCAAGTTCCGCCGCACGCTGTCTTTGGAATTGGCGAAGCGCACATCATCGCCTGCGAAGTTCGCTGGCCCGATGGCCAACAGACCAAGCAAGTGATTCGACGCTCCGACGAAGGCTCGAGCGTCACCATCTCACGGTGAACGCCCGTTCCTTGGCGACCAGGGGCAGTTGCTCAGGAAGACGCAGATGTCACGCGGACCCACCGATCATTTAGGGGCAGGCGCCCCATGCGGCGAGCAGCATTCCTAGGTCAGCGCCATTGATGGTTCCGTTGCCGTCCAGGTCGCCATTCCCAGCGGTGCCCCATCCAGCGAGCAATACGCCGAGGTCCGCACCGTTGACTACACCGTTGCCATCAAAGTCACCCGTGCATGGGTTGACACATGTGGCCACCAAAATGGAGAAGTCATCAATGCCAGCTTCCGTAGTCGAATTGTCGGGCGAGTCAGAAATCGAGAAGCGGAAGCGCATCGTCGAGGTCAGGTCCGCCACAATGGAGCGCAGCGGGAAACTCACACGAGACCATCCATTGGGTACCGGATAGCTCGACACACTTTCGACACGTGACCACGTGGTGCCGCCGTCAGCGCTCATGTCCACAAACAGCGTGTCCACTTCAGCGGGTGTTGAGCCAGCGGGAGCGGCATCGCTGCAGAAGTACCAGCGGGAGTAAGTAACCGTGGCGTTGACGGCCGTTGACAAGTCGAATATCGGGCTGATGAGGCGCGTTGTTCCCGCATCCACATCGGCAGCGGTAGCCGTACCGCTCGCTAGGCCGTTCTGAGTGACCCACGCCTTCGTTCCCACAGCGCTCGCGTCAGCTGCAGGTGCTGATGCATACACGCCGCTGGTGGTTCCAATCGGAGTAGCCACTTGCCAACCGCCGGTGGTCAGGCCGCCTTCATTGACGACGGTCCAGCCCGCAGTGTCCACTTCCATGTCATTGATGTATGACTGCGAAGTGCCGGTCTGCACGGAGATCAGATTGGTAGTCGTTGGCGCGGTGGCCGGATCGTTGAACACAGTTCCGCTATCGAGGGTGGCAGTCACGTAGAAGCGAACAGCCTGGCCGCACTGGAATGCTGGCAGGGTTGCTCGGAACATGTTGGCGCCTACCGAAGGCAGTACGGCGGACTGGAACGCTCCGCCATTGACGGACCAGAAGAGCCGCGTGGAATCAGCAATGGCGGTTCCACCAGCAACGTTCTGTTGCACACGGAACGTCTTGGCAACACCAGGGGCTGCCGTGGTTGGCAGTCCGTCTGGGTACGCAAAGCTGATGTTCATTGGCGGCACGTTGATGTAGACCGACAGTCCAGTGCAGGTTCCTGAAACCAGATCAGGCCACGTGTCGCCGTTGATGTCGAACACCGCCACATCCGTCCACCAGTCAAGCTCAGCAGCTGGAATGATCAGCGGGGTGATTTCATCCAGAATCCCTGCTGGCGATCCGCTGTAGACATTTCTAAAGATGTGCGTGCGACGCGAATGCGCAGCGCCCGTGGTCTGTGGGCAGAACGGCCCAAGGTCAGCATCGACATCAGTCACGATGACATCAATACGACCATCCTTATCGAGATCGCCAACTTGCGTGGAGTTTCCAAACTCACTCAGGCTGTCAGCAATGGTGTAACTGGTGAAGTTCGGCTGGCCGGTGGCATCGTTACCCGTGTTGATGAGGTACTTGTCTTGGCCGTCATCAACGATCACCAAGTCGAGTCGACCGTCGCCGTTGAGGTCCGCCTTGTCACCGTGGTAGGGCTGACCAGTGGCAATGTCCTTCAGAGCGAATCCCAGTCCAGTGGCGTTCTTGGTGTACACGCTTACGGCCTGGCCGGTGGTCAGCGTATTGATGCGCACGATGTCTGCGCGTCCGTCACCGTTGAAGTCGCCCGCCACTGCCATATTGCCAAAGCCAGAGTTGATCTGTGCGGCACTGAGGACCGTGGTGGTGGCGTCATAGAACACGCCAGGGTTTGCAGCGCCAAGGTTGAGCAGCAACTTATTGTCGTAATCGTTGGTGGGATTCTCGGCGGGGCTTTGTTGGCACTCGCCGGCATCGGCGGTGTCGCCATCACCGTTCAGGTCGTAGCACAAGGTGCCAGATGTTTCTGGTGTGTCGTAATCGGTGTAGAAGATGTCCACGTAGCCATCCCCGTTGTAATCGGCAATGGCCATGTCGCAGAAGCGCGGGTTGGCAGCGGTACCGCCGCGAGCAAAGAGGGTGGGAATGCGATCCACTTCGAAGCGGAAGCCGCGCCAGTTGCCACTCGCGTCGTCCCCAAGATTGATGTACGCGCGTGGTTGCCCAAGAATGCTGTTCACTTGGTCGCTCATCGTGGTGGCGGTGAGCAGATCCAACCAACCATCGTTATTAATGTCCACCGCTTCGACGTCGCGGTCGTTGGTGGGATCTAAGAGACCGGAATAGCCGCTGATATCGCTTGCTTGTCCGTATTCAGCAGTGCGGTCGGTGAGGACGCCGCCCTCGTTCATGAGGAGCAGGTTGCGTGCGCCGCCCTGAATGCTGCCCGGGAACTTGCGCACGCAGATCAGGTCAATGTCACCGTCTTGATCGAGGTCGCCCCACGCGAAATCCTTCTCATGGTTGTCAGCTCCGATGAGTGCCGCTGCAGCCACCAAGCGCGTTGACGTCTGGTTGGAGAAGTTCACCCAGTTCTGTGCCAGGGCCGCTCCAGTACATGCGAGTGCTGAGGCGAGGGCGAGGATCCGGGTGGGTTGCGTGTGAATTCTCATGGTGTCCTTGAAGTGCAGAGATCAGTGTCGGTGATTCGTGGGGCAGCGTGTCTTGCAGTGATAAGCGGTGCAATCAGTGAGTTCGCTGGAGGTGGTTTACGGGCACGGGCCCCACGCTCCGAGGAGAATGCCAAGGTCTGCGCCGCCAACGTTCCCGTCGGCGTTTAGGTCGGTCGGAACATCGGACTGACCCCAGGTTCCGAGCAGGAGACCCAAGTCCGCACCATTGACCGCACGATCGCCGGTGAAATCAGCCGGGCAGGGGAGGCACTCATCCGGCAACCCGTTGACGTCGGAATCCGCGCTCGTTCCGTTCAACAGATCCAGAAGGTCGGCGACGCCGTTGCCGTTGCAGTCGCCGTTCTCGCCCTCATAGGCTTGCATGAAGTACGCGAAGTCAGCAGCGGAAATAATGCCGTCTTGGTTGATGTCGTGCACGGCGTTTGGAGTGTTCGGAGTGCAACTTGACCCGAGCGCCGTCTTGAACGCGATGAAGTCAACGATGTTCACATGGCCGTCGCCGTCGTCATCAAACTCCACGCGCCCCAGCGAGTTCAGGAATGAAACCAGCAACACCTTGTCGCCTTCGGAAAGTTGCGCAAACGCATCGGCGCTTCCCGCTCCTTCTCCGTACGGGCCATGCAGTGCAATGGCTGTTCGCACGCGATCAGAGAACAGGCCACCAGCAGCCGCACCGTTGTGGAGCATGGGGTCACGCGTTCGCAGATTCCAAAGCGTGGGCGTCCGCAGTTCTGTTTCCGACGCATAGCCGTCGGAAACCCCGTCGCCTTGCAGACCCATGTCGTGCAACATGAAGTCGGCGTAAGGGCGAATGACTTTATTGCGAATGGCATCCTCTAAGCCGGGTGTATTGCTAGTGGTCCACTCTGGCACGTGACACTTGGCGCAGCCGACGTTAATGAAGATGCTTTCGCCAGCCATGCCAGACTTTGGCGTCTGCGGTGGCACCGCTAAGTAGCGCTGGAAGTGCGTGACTCGGTCAATGAATGCCAGCCCTTGCTGGTCATTGACGTCTTCCGGCTCCGGCATTGGATCGCACTGTAAAAGACGGGCGTTATCGCCGTTCGGCGCATTCTCCACCATCAGTAACCGATTGGTAATGCCCATTTCGTTACGCGTGGCGTCACCCGAGAAACTCAGCACTGTTGCCACTTGTGCCTTCCATCCGAAGCGTCCCGCGCGGAGCGGACTGCTGCTATTCGTTTCCTCAAGTGGTCGAACCCAGTGGATGCGACCTGATACGCCGTCGCCGTTCGCGTCAGTGGGGTCTTCTAAGAGTGCAATGGCTGCATCCGGCACAGCCTCAACCATTCCAAACGCCATGCTGGAGTTGGTCATGCGGATTGCTGTAAAATTAGCGGTCGCGGGAATGATCTCCTTGCAGAATTCGCTCACGGCAAACTCCTGCAAGAGACTCTGTGACTCGCCCGGAACCATGCTGAACGAACCCTTGTCAGAGATTCCAAAGTGGGTGACGCTGGCGTTGCCCCAACCACCGACTGGGTTGGAGTGGCACGATTGGCAGTTACTCTTGTTAAAGGTCGGACCCATGCCTTCAGTGGCTGGGATAGGGGTCGAATAAAGGACGCGTCCAATGTCAAAGAGGATGCGCTGCTCGGCGGTCAGCTCACGGATGGGGTCGCCGGCGCGAGGCTGTAACTCAAGAGCCCCGCCATCAGCGCACAGCGCAAAGAACGAAGCGGTCACGACGGCGAGGCTAGCGATATGTGTACTGGGGGACATCCGCATGGGGTTCTCGTATGTGTCTGTGCAGCGTGACGACGAAGTGTGTGCAGGTGATGAATGCTTTTGCTGACCATGACGCCGCGAACGACGAGTGCCGTGCGGAGCAACGGTATGCACTGCTAAGCGTACTTGCGCCGATAAACTCTTAATTCTGCCAACATCACAATGTAACCCCGGTTCGGCCGGGTGCCAACAGAAGGTCCGTAAACACACCTATACTTTTGGGAATGCAGGAGTTGCGGACCCAATGGATAGTGGTGGCAGGCGGAGCGATCATTGTCCTGGGATCGCTTATTTTTGCCCCAACCCAACGGGTTTGGGCGGGTGGGGCGAATCCCGCAGCGGCGCCTCAGGGGCAAGAGGCCCCGAGTACCCGTGTCACTACCCCCGCGCGTACCCCGTCGAATGCTCCCGGGGCACCCGCCATCGCCCCTCCCGCGGGCAGCCCTGCTGGTGCCGTGACCCCGGCCACAGCCGCCGCGCCCGACCCACGCTGGGAGGTGGTGCGGAAGTTACTTCGAAGTGCTCAATACCCATCGGCGGAGGCGGTGGCGCGTTCCATGGTGAAGGAGCGCCCCGATGACCTTCGTGCCGGGTTCTACCTGGGCCTGGCGTTGCATAAGGAGAAGCGGCACGGCGAAGCGCTCGCTTATCTGGAGCGTGCCAGTGCGGCGCCCGGTGATTCATTCCCGGAGGCCGCGCACGCGGTGCATTACCTCGGTTGGTGCCGTTACTACTTGGGCGACCTTCCGGGTGCGCGCGCTGCTTTCACCACTCACGCGAACGCGTTTCCCAACTACGACGACACGCAGTTTGCGCTTGGACTGATCGCCTACGAAGAAGATCGAGTGATTGATTCCGAGGCTTACTTTCGTCGCGCGCTGCAATTGCTTGAGGAGCAGCAGGGGTCGGCGCGCGAGCGAGCCAAGAATTTAGCGCGCCTGGGCGACGTACTCCTGCGTCAAGACCGATTGCCGGAAGCAGAGCAGTGCTATCGACAGGCGGTTGAACTCTTTGAAACTCACGGCGAGGCGTGGTCTAAATTGGCGCGTGTCCTTGACCGACTCGGTCGCGCGAGTGATGCAGCCAATGCGCGCGCTCGTCAGGCTGAAATCAAGGCGCGCACGGAAACTGAGAAGCCTTCGCCATGAACATGATCATCACCAACACGTTTGCTGTTGCATTGACGCTGGCCGCGCCGCATCCCGACGCGTGCGCCCAGGCAACGCCCGCGGCCGCTCCCTCGGCCTCCATTCGATTTGAAGACGCCACTGCCGGTAGTGGCATGGATGCCGTCATGACCAGCGGAAAGCTGCCATCCAAGCAGATTGTTGAAGTAAAGGGCGGCGGCTTGGCGCTCATTGACTTCGATGGCGACGGCGACATGGACATCTTTATGCCCAATGGCGCAACGCTTGCCGACCCGGAGCACGGACCAGGAGCGCGCCTCTTTGAGAATCTGGGCGGGCTGAAATTCCGCGACGTCTCCGAGCGCATGGGCGCACGTCCCACGCGTTGGGCATTCGGCTGCGCCACCGGTGACTACGACGGAGATGGCCGCGATGACTTGTACATCTGTTGCTTTGGTGCGGACATCCTTCTCAAGAATATGGGCGAAGGCCGGTTTACAGATGTCACCGCGCAGGCAGGACTTGGCGATCCGGCGTGGTCCACCAGTGCAGGATTTGCTGACCTCGATATGGATGGAGATTTGGATCTCTTTGTTGTCAACTACTTAGACTTCGATCCGACAACGCCACCGCCACCGGCTTCCTTCAAGGGCATGCAAGTGATGGCGGGCCCGCGCGGACTGCCAGCGCGTGCTGACATTCTCTATGAGAACCGCGGTGATGGAACCTTCCGCGATGTCAGCGAGTCCGCGGGCATTCGCAAAGCGATACCTGGATACGGGCTGAATCTTGCCGTGGTTGATTTCGACGCCGATGGGCGGCTTGATATCTTCATTGCCAATGATTCCGAGCCAAATTCGCTGTTCATGAATCGCACGGAGCCCGGAGGTCCATTGCGATTTGAAGAGCGCGGAATGACTTCGGGCATCGCCACCAACATTGACGGCGCGGGGCAGGCCACCATGGGCATTGCCATTGGTGACGTCGATGGCAACGGGCGGCCGGATGTGTTCACCACCAACTTCTCCAGTGACACCAACACGCTGCACCTGAATTTAGACGGCAAATTCTTCGATGATCGCACCGCGCAGTTTGGCCTGGGTGCCGCCAGTCGTCCGCTGCTCGGCTGGGCCGCCTCATTTGATGACCTTGATCATGATGGAGCCGAGGACGTGGTGATCTTCAATGGCCACGTCTATCCCCAGGCGACCAAGATTGCCATGGATTCTGATTACCAACAACCACCGTTAGTGATGCGCCGGGTTGGTGCTCGCTTTGAAGTGGTGGCGGATCCGGGTGCTGGTTTACGCGGCGCGTATCGCGATCGGACTGCCGTGTTCAATGACCTTGACAACGATGGTGACATCGACATCGTGGTCGGGGAGTTGAATGGCCCGTTGCGCGTGTTACGCAACATGCATGACCAGTCCAACGATTGGATCAAGGTGCGCTTGCGCGGGCCAACGCCGGGAACCAGTCACGGCATCGGCGCCTGGGTGGAACTTTCAACACGAACACCCGCGCCCCGTGTGCTGGCGAAACGGTGGATCTGGGCGGGCGGGCCGTTTCAAAGCACTGCATCAACTGAAGTGCAGTTTGGCGTTCCCAACACGTGGAAAGACTTGCAGCTGGAGGTGCGTTGGCCGATCGTCAAAGGCTCGACGGGATTCGCCCCCTATGCGGAAGTGAAGTACCCGGTGAATCCAGGAAGTACGGTTGAGTTTGTGCATCCGTGACTTTCAGTCATGTCCACGTCCATGACCAAGCGCGGCGCTGGATGTTCGGGCACGGTCACAGGAGTGGCGACATCAAGTTTGCCAGATTCTCAGCAAATCTCGGCAGAACCCCGCGCTTGTTCCACGCATGCACATCAAGTCGATCACTGGAAGCGATGTAAGACTGTTGCAGTCGCCGCAGTTGCGTAGCGAACACATTGTCGTACACAATAATGCTGGTCTCGAAGTTGATTTCATAACTGCGTCGATCAAGGTTGGCGGTCGTCACGATGGCCAACTCATCATCTACGGAGATGGTCTTGGAATGCAGGAAGCCGTGCCGGTGTTCCCATAGTTCCACGCCCGCGTCGAGCAGTCGACCGTAATTGGCACGGCTCGCCAACCCGACCAGTTTGCTGTCGTTGGCGCGGGGGACAATCAGTGTGACGCGCAGTCCGCGTCGCGCGGCAACTTCAAGTGCTGCAAGGGTGGCGCTGTCGGGTAGAAAATACGGAGTGGTAAGGACGATCTCCCGGCGTGACAACTGAATGGCGGCTTGGATCAGTTCGGCCACCATGTTGTTCTCAAAGTTCGGTCCAGACGGAATCGCTTGCACTGGAACACCGCCAACGTTCACTGGCGGCTCATCCGGCAATTGCCGGGAGCCGTGCAGTCCGGCATCAAGACCCCAGTCCTCTAAGAACAGAATGTGCAAGTCACGCGCGACGGGCCCGCGAATGCGGATCCACGAATCGATATAGGCGCCCACTTTGCCGGATTCGTCGCCTTTGAAGTCGGGGTCGGCCACGTTGCGGCTGCCAGTTTGGGCGATCTTCCCATCCACCACGATCAGCTTGCGGTGGTTGCGAATATCCACACGTTTGAACGGCATGCGCAGGATCGAAGCCGGAAGTGCGGCGATGACGTGCACTCCTTGTTGAGCCAGTTCCTTGCGCATGCGACTGCGTAAGAAGGCGCGCGAACCAATGTCGTCCAGCAGAAGGCGTACGGTGACCCCGCGTTGCGCCGCACGACCGAGCGCATTGGCAACGGCAGTTCCGGTGGCGTCTTGCTCAAAGATATAGAACAGGGCATCGACGCTCTGTTGTGCGGCATCGATGTCTTCGGTCATCCACCGCAGCTGTTCGTCAGGGTCGCCGCTTAACTGCAGGAGATTCCCATTGAGTACTGCGGGCGCACCCGATGTTTCGCCAAGATGTGCCATCTGCGTATCGGCGGTACTCATGTTGGAAGCCAGCACGCGCGGGTCGGACCATGCGGCGCTGAGGTTTGCGACTTCTTCAACAATGCGTGCATGGCGACGACGGCGAACAATGCCGATTCTATTTTCACCAATCACCAGATAGAGGATCAATCCCACGATTGGCAGCGCAAAGAGCGTGGCGATCCAGGCAAGTGCCGCGTTGGGCCGGGACCCCTTGACCCAGATGATGCGCACGCTCAGCCCAATGTTCAATACAAACGCAAGCGCCACCACCCATCCGAATACGCTAGCGACAAGCGGAAGCCCGAGAGTCTCGCGCAGGAGTTGATTGATGAGATGATCCATCCGTCAGTCCCGGGGTCGCGCAGAGGTCAATCGCAGATCTCAAGGATCTCGAATCGCTTCTCGCCCTTGGGCAGATCAGCGCGGACCGTTTCGCCAACATGCGACTTCATCAACGCCACGCCGAGCGGACTTGAAGAGGTGACCTCGATGTAGTCGCCGTCGTCGTCAGTGGGATTTCCAACCAGCTTGAACTTCTGCTTTTTGTTGGTGGTCGTGTCGCGGAGCAGCACGGTGGCGCCCAGGAACACCATGTTCTTTGGAACCGCGGAATCGCCAGCCACTTGCGCGGTGCGCAGGCGCCCCTCGAGCTCACGAATCTTCGCCTCGATCAGACCTTGCTCTTCACGGGCCGCGTGGTAGTCGGCGTTCTCCTTGAGGTCACCGTTGGCGCGCGCGTCGGCAATACGACTGGAAATGATCGGTCGCTGGGCAAACAACTCTTTGAGTTGCTTCTCCATCTTGGCGTGATCGGATGGGGAGATGATCTCCATGGTCGCTGTCGCTCCGTGAATGACTGCTGCGGACTACGTGCGGAGGCGAGGACTGTCCTCGCTGGTGCGCAGATTCTAAAAACGGCATGCGGCGGGGGGACCCGCCGCGAGGCTCCTAGAGGTTAGCCGGGCTTGGCATTCGGGGCAACCGTTTGGCGGTCAAGAGCACTCTCGCCCACACTCCGGACGCCAGAATCCATGGCCAAACGGCCACCGACCACATCGGAACTGCCGTGGAATCAGTACGTTCTGGCGTCAGACGCAGCAGCGCGGCATATGGGCCAGCCAGTTCAGGAAATGGTGCCTGCAGCCCCACCGCGTCCAACACCACGCCGGTCACAACGATAGCCATCCATGTCGTGGACCACACCACACGCCCCGTACCCGTCCGGATTGCAAGTGCAATCCATGCGCCGGTAGCAGCGATCCATCCGCACAGCAATAGGTCGATGGCCATCATCTGTGCCGCCGTCCAGTAGGTGACCAGGTGTAACGGCCAGAAGATGGCATGGAACGCAACCATGATGGTGATCATGTCCAGCGCAACGCGCGCGGGCGTCCACGCGCCGCGGGCGAAGGTAATTCGTGCTATCGGCCACAGTAGGCATGCACCCACCGCAAGCAACGCCAGCATGGCACGAACGGAAGGGGTGTAGACGCCGCTGGTCGGTTGAATGGGCGCGCTCAATCCGATCGTTGCTGCGAAGCAGGCAATGATCCAGATAAAACTGCAAATGACAAGTCCGCGAGGAAGCGGCATGGACGCCATGCTATCGCCGCGGAGCGTGGGCGCGGCACAATCGAGTGTATGTGTCAGCGGGCGCAGGTGAGGTCGCCGCGCAAATCAAGCACGGCGGCTCCGGTATCAACCCGTCCACTTTTAGCGAATGCCAACTGCAACACAGCGAGTTTCTGCATGGCGGGCACTTCTGAAGCAGTTTCCTTGCCCGGTGCGCGTCCCCAAATGATCTTGCAGTTCTTGTCACTCAGCACGGTCACGGTGCCGTCCGTGGTCCACGAACTCACGTCGATGGCCGCAATCTGTGATCGCCACTTGCACTCTGAGAAGAGCGTGGCCATGGTGAGTGCAGCGGCAATTTCATCGCCCGTCCACTGGGCGCCGATCGTGGTGGGGCGCGGCATGGTGACGCCGTTGATGCGCAGCAGTTTCGGTCCGCGACCAGTTGGATAGGTGCGGGGCAGCAGTCGACCGCGGGTATCCACTAAGTGTTCGCCGTCAGCGTCGCACACCAATGCGCAGGGAATGGCCCAGTTTCCTTCAACGATCACTTCGTCCACGTTGGCGCGATGCACTTGCTGCACATCGGAATACCAGCCGCAGCGTGTAGCCACATCCTGTGCGGCGATCAGGCCATCCCGATCAAACGGGGACGATGCCAGCGACTTGATGATTCCGCGTTCGATCGCCGCGCGTTCATCTTTTGGCAGCCATGTCGGCTGACCACTGAGTACCACGCGGATGGGCGCGGGCAGTGGGGCGTTGGCGGTGTTGTTGAGGAGCCGCGGCACGACCAATGCCAGGGCAATGGCAGCCCCGCCCAAGCAAACAGTCCAGGCCGCTGTGGGAAGCCACGTCGGCAAGTGCTTTGGTGATGTGCGTGGGGCGTCGGACGCGGACTTCGATGACTTCGCCATGCGAACGGTTTCATCGACCAATTCACCGACGCTTCATCAGCCAAGTCACGAGCAGTTGCTGCGCCCCGGGCATGGCAGCGTGCAGCTGAAAGATTATGCAGCGACCCGACGAGCGCAGGCGCGTGCCAGTGCGCGACGGACCAGTCCGGTGACTAGGTCTTCCATGGAAATTCCCGCATGGTGCGCCGCCTTGGGTACCAACGAATGGTCTGTAAACCCAGGCATCGTGTTGATTTCCAGGAACCACGGACCGCGTTCGTCCAGCATGAAGTCCACCCGTGCTACGTCGCGGCAACCAACTGCATGCCATGCCGCGCGACTAAAGGCACGAACCGCCTCAGCCACGCCTCTTGGAAGCTCCGGGTCGAGGATGTACTGCGTGTCGTCACGGTTGTACTTGGCTTCGTAGTCGTAGGTGCCGTCACGCGGACGAATTTCAATGATCGGCAGGCACTCGCCGTCAATCAAGCCGACCGTCAGTTCGCGGCCAGTGATGAATTCTTCGGCAAGGATGCGTTCGCGGCGTGGCCCAATTTCAAGGCGCGCACGCATGACTTCCTGCATGCTGTGGCAGATGCGCAGGTCCACGCTGGAACCGTCGTCTGCCGGCTTGAGAACCACCGGGAAGTCCAAGGAGAATTCAACATTGGTACGCAACTCTTGTGAGCGCGGCGTCGGCACGCCAAATTCGGAAACCAGTGCCTTGGAGTTGATCTTGTCCATGGCAAGGCGCGCTGCCTTGGGTCCGCATCCGACGTAGGGCCGACCGTCCGCTTCAAGAAGCTCCTGCAGCGGGCCGCCTTCGCCCCATGATCCGTGCAACACCGGGAACACCACCTCGCCGCGCATGCCGCGCAGTTCTTCAAGGCTGGGTCGATCGATGGTGACTTCATTGACGTCCATCCCAGCGCGGCGCAGCGCGTCCGCCACCATACCCCCGGATTTCAAGCTGACTTCGCGCTCCGCATCGGGCCCGCCCTTGAGTACCAAGATGCTGCGCGGCAGAACGCCCGCGCCGGTGTTCGACGTGCTGGCGTGGGAATGAGTGTTGCTTGCAGACATGTGCTCGCCTCCTTGCGATGCATGACGCGCCGTCCGGTGGCGCAGCGGAAACCGTGCGGGCTCACGCCTCGCCGCGGCGCCAGAAGACTACCTCGCGCTCGAGCCGGACGCCCGTGCGCGCAAACGTTTCGACAGCTACCAGCGCTGCCAATTCCATGACATCCGCGGCGCGAGCGCCGGGTTCAACCACGATGAAGTTCCCGTGTTGGCCGCTGACGAGCGCACCGCCCACGCGGGTTCCCTTGAGACCAGCATCATCAATGACCTTGCCGGCACTGATGCGAACACCAGTGGCGGGATGGATCGGATTCTTGTACATGCAGCCCGCGCTGTGTGCCGCAAGCGGCTGCACGCTGGCTTTGTATTCGCTGATTTCCTTGGAGCGTGCGCGTAGGGCCACTGGGTCGGCAGCCTGCAATGCCAGGACCGCCCACGTCACGATGCCCGGTGGCAGGTCAGTGTGCCGGTATTCGCATCGGATGGCGGCGCGGTCATAGACGTGCTCTTCGCCGTTCCAATCAACAAGGCCAACCGATTGCAGTGTGTCACCAATGGCGCCGTACTTTCCGCCGGCATTCATGCGTACCGCTCCGCCGATGGTCGCCGGAATACCAATCAACGGCTCCAGTCCCGCCAAGCCCGCCGCGACCGTTTCGCGGATGGTCTTGCCAAGGTCACGCCCTCCACCGACGCGTGCGGCAGTGACCGGTCCATTGGCGTTGAGTTGCAGGCCCTTGAAGCAGGGTGCATCCAAGCGGACCACCACGCCTTCGACGCCTTCGTCAGCAACCAAGAGATTGGCGCCCTCGCCAAGAATGCGCACTCGCACCGCGTTGCGCGAGCAGCGTCGCAGCAGGGTGGCAAGTGCTTCCGGTGTTTGCGGTCGAACCAGGGCATCAGCGGAACCGCCGATGCCGTACCAAGTGTGTTGCGCGAGCGGTGCATCAAGCTCGACGTCGACATCGAGGTCAGCAAAGAGCGTGGTACTTCCCAGTGGATGCGTGGCCATGGTCATTACGCGTGTCCGCTAGCGCGGCCAAGAAAGGCGTGGCCGATCTTCCAAACTGGTCCGGCACCCATGACCACAATCAGGTCACCGTCGGCGGCCATCATTTCCAATTGTTCAACAATCGCGTCGAACGGATAGAGGTGCATGGCGGCGATGCCGCGTGCGCGTAAGCGATCCACCAGGTCGGAGGCGCTCACCTTGGTGCGCTCCTCTTCACTATCGCGCACAAAGTAGATGTCCGGCACGATCACCATGTCGGCGTTCGAGAAGCTCTTTGCAAAGTGCTCAAGAAGGAATCGCGTGCGACTGTGTTGATGCGGCTGGAAGACGCAAATGAGGCGCTTGGGTTCGAAGCGCGTCCGCAATGCCTTGAGCGTGGTTTCGCACTCGGTGGGGTGGTGGCCGTAGTCATCGAACACCGTGACCACGCCGCCATGACGCATGGTGCGTTCGCCCAAATTTTGCATGCGCCGATCAAGACCAAGGAAGTTTCCGAGCGCAGTGCCGATGGCGTTCCACTCTGCACCGAGCCAGTGCGCCAGGATGGCCGCAGCGGCACCGTTGAGTGCCATGTGGTCGCCGGGCATGCGGCCTACCCAACTGCAGACAGCTTGACCGTCAACAAGGATGGTGCTCAGGCCAGTACGCGGATCGTATTGAACGTGGTAGTCAGCACTGGGCGACCAACCGAACGTAGACACGGCGCATGACAGGCCACTGGCCACGTCGCGTCGATGCGCACCATCAGCGGCAATCAACAACTTTCCGCCATGCTTTGCTGCTGGAATCAGTGCTGCGAATTCATGGAACGCCTTGATGATGTTCTCAAGATTTCCGTAGATTTCCAGGTGATCTTCTTCAACATTGTTGATGAGGCCAATCACCGGATGATGATGGTGGAAGCTGCGATTGAACTCGCATGCCTCTGCAACAAGAATGCCTGGTCGACCGCGTTGCGTACCGGCAGGAATGGTGTCCGATCCAGTTCGACTGCCGCCACCAATCTGCGCGCAGGTTGCGCCGACAATCAAACTTGGATCAAGTCCGCACTCAATGAGAATGTACGAGAGCATTGAACTTGTGGAACTCTTGCCGTGCGTGCCAGCGATGCTGACGCCAGTGCGTCCCTTCTGCACCAAACCAATGGCCTCCGCGTAACTCACCACGTCAATACCGCGGCGACGCGCTTCGTCAACTTCAGGGTGTTCACTTTTGATGGCGGCACTGGCAATCACCAGGTCGCACGGAGCGGGCAATTGTTCTGCAGCGTGACCGATGCGCACGGTGATGCCTTCGGACTCCAGTGCTTCGGTTGCCGAACTTGCCGTCATATCACTGCCGGAAACTTCTGCGCCACGTCGCTTGAGCATCTGTGCAAGACCACTCATTCCGCATCCACCGATACCAACCAGCCACACGCGCCGACCTGCGAAGTCGGGGACTTCCAGGTCCTTCAGGCTCGGGCCGGTGCTCTCAAACAGTGTGCTCACAGATTCATCCTTTGGATCCGCGACGGCATCTCGGGCGGTGCTCCGGTGAGTGGTGCGAGCTCCTGCGGTCGAGATGTAGGCGAGGTCAATATCGTTCACGTCCAAGATATCGGCAAGCCGGGTAGAAAATCCTCATTGTTTTGGCATGACAGGCGTTCTTTCGGGACACTTGTCCGCCGGGACGGGGTTGGTCACCCTTACAATCCGGGCTCTCATGGCGGGCAATACAGACATCCACGCGCAGGTTCTCTTGGTCGATGACGATCGGGGGCACGCAGAGACCATGGCGGACGCCCTTAAAAAACCGGGTCATGTCTGCACTATTCGCCACAGCCGGGCTGAGGCCGAAGATGAATTGCGCCACGGGGCCTTTGACGTCATCGTCACCGACCTGGTGATGGAGTCGCCAACCGCGGGGCTTGAGGTGTTGGAATTGGCCAAGCGGCTGCAGCCCGACGCCGAGACCATCATGGTCACAGCGCACGGGGACATCCCCACCGCCAAGCGCGCCTTGCAGGGCGGGGCATACGACTTCATTGAGAAGCCCATTGATCTGGTGGTGTTCCGCAATCTAGTGCAGCGCGCCGCGGAAACCGTGGTGTTGCGCCATCAAAACAGCCGTTTGAAGGGCGAACTTGATGCGGCGTTTGGCTTTGAAGGCATCATTGGCGATAGCCCGGCCATGCGGCAAGTGGTGGCTTTGATCCGCCAGGTTGCCCCAAGTTCCATCCCGGTGTTGGTGCGCGGGGAGAGTGGCACCGGCAAGGAACTGGTGGCTGCCGCCATTCATAAGGCCAGTCGGCGCGCGGCCCGTCGCTATGTGACATTCAACGCGGCCGGTCAGTCAGAGAGTTTGCTGGAAGACCAGCTCTTTGGCCACGTGCGCGGTGCTTTCACCGGCGCGGACAAGGATCGCGAAGGTGTATTTGAATTTGCAGACAAAGGCACGTTGTTCCTGGACGAGATCGGGGACATGCCGCTCACCATGCAGCCCAAATTGCTGCGCGTCCTGGAAACCGGTGACCTGGTGCGGCTTGGCTCAAATGAGCAACGCAAGACGGATGTTCGATTTGTCAGTGCTACCAATCGTGACTTGTCACAGATGTCAAAGGATGGGCGCTTCCGCGAGGATCTCTACTATCGAATCCGCGGTGCGGAGATCGTCATTCCCCCGCTCCGCGAACGGCGCGAGGATATTCCGCTGCTGGTGAATCACGCAGTCGGCAAGTACGCAGCGGAACTCGGTCGTCCGCGCCCGCTGGTGCCGCAGCCAGTGATGATGCGGCTGATTGGTTACGACTGGCCGGGCAACGTGCGTGAATTGTTCAATGCCATCCATCGCATGGTGGTCACTTCGCAAGGCCCGGAACTTTCGCTGCGCGATGTTCCTGATGAAGTGCGAGCCTCTGACGATTCCGCTGAGGGGCAGGGTGCGGTTGGTTCGCTCGCTGGAGTTGGCCTTGACAAGCTTGAGAAGGAAGCCATTCGGCAGACGCTGGCAATGACTGCTGGAAATCGTGAGCAAACTGCGCAGATGCTTGGCATCGGCGAGCGCACGCTGTACCGCAAGTTGAAGGAGTACGGTCTCCGCTGAGTGCGGTGCCGCTCCCCCATGTCCATGGATCACCAGTTGGAATCCACAGCAACGCACGCGCCGAATGGCGAAATTCGCCTCACCGGAATTCCGTGGACACTGTGGCGCCATGTGGCCTGGGAATTGCTGCGCGTATTTGCAGTCACTACGTCAGTGATCGTGACGGTCATCGCCTTTGGTGCTGCAGCCAAGCCGCTGGCAGACAATTCGATCGGCGCCAACACCATCTTTAAGTATGTGTCCTTGGCAATGGTGCCGATGCTGCAATTTGCCATGCCATTTGCGGCAGGCTTTGCATCGACGTTAGTCATGCACCGCTTTGCTACCGACAACGAAGTGGTTGCCATGTCGGCGTGTGGTATGGGTTATCGAAGGGTCTTTGCGCCCGTCGCCATTCTGGGTGGCACGCTGTGCGTGGTGATGTTGGTGCTGGTGGCGTTTGTGGTTCCGCACTTCTGGACGCGGATGAAGGAACTGGCAACAGCGGATGCAACGCAGGTTCTGATTGCCGCAGTTGGGCGCGGCGAGGCGGTGGTTGCAGACAAGATGATGATCTACGCCGATGCTGCACGTGAGGTGGAACCTCCGGCTGGATTGGGCATCAAGCGCAGACTTCTGCTCACGGGTGTGGCCGCTATCGAACTTGACCAAGCTGGTGGCAGTTCCATTGCTACTGAATTCACAGCTGAAGATGCCGCGGTGGACATCCATGAAACCCCACGCGGTATGGTCGCCAAGATTTCCTTGATGAACGCCACAGTGGTTCGCCCCTCCGAAGGTGCGATCGTCACATTGCCGCTCGCGGAGCCGGAAGCATCATCGCTCTATAGTGGATTTGAACGGGGTCCCAAGTTTCTGGCCGTACAGGAGATCGTTGCGCTGCGCGGCGATGTGGACCGCTCCGAGACTGTGAACACCGCCAAGCGCCCGTTGGTGGCGGTATTGGGCGAACTGGAACTGTGGCGCTGCGTTGAACCCGCCGTTGCTTCTGGCACGATTGAACTTTCCGAGCCCGGCACGGATCGCGCCTTTCGAATCAGTCAGGTGACAGTCACAGGCGGCGAATTGCGCCCCGCCCCCGGTCACGAGGATTTCTTGCTCTTGGAAACGTCCAAGGGCAAGCAGATTCGCAGCGCCCACGCTTCGACCGGCACACTGCGCGCCGTCAGCGAGACGGGATTTGAACCACGATTCGCACTGATCATTCCCGGCTCCACGCAGACGCAGGATCTGGTCACCGGACTTCCTGGACGCTGGGCGCCGCGTATCGATGATCTACTTCCAATTGGTTGTTCCCCAAAGGATTGGTCAGTTTGTTCAAGTGTGGAAGTCCTGCGCGCCGCGCGTGAATTTCCAACCGCCGATGGCGTTGCTCCGCTGCCAGCCATGCGTGCGCAACTTCCTCGGCAAGTGGCGAAACTGCAGCTGATGCGCGACGATGTTGTGTGGGAGTGTGATTCGCACGTGGCCAACCGTTTAGCGCAATCGGCAAGCATTGTCTTGGTGCTGCTCCTTGGCGCGACGCTCGCGGTGGCGATGAAGCGCGCGATGCCCCTCACTGTGTATCTCTTGGCATTCATTCCCGCGGTGGCCAACATATTCATGGTTTCTGGAGGTCAGTTACTGATGTCTAACGGCAACGTGTTGTTTGGATCCGCGGTCATGTGGGGCGGAAACTTCTTGCTGTTTTCAGTATTGTTCTTGACATGGAGGCGCATCGTTCGCAACTGAACCGGCGAGCGCGTAAGCAATGCGCATCCTTGATCGAACCATCATCGGCCGCTTCCTGTGGAACTTCTTTGTCCTGTTCACGCTGCTGTTCATCTTTGCTTCGTCGATTGATGTGATTTTGCAGATGGAGAAGTACTTGCGTGCGGCGTCATACGTTGTAGAGAATGGCACCTACAAGTATCGAGCAGTTGCATTTGTGGCGATGATTGCGCAGTTTCACGGACCGCGCGCCTTTCAATTCTTCCAGTTCATGGTGGGTCTGCTCTGCGTGGGCGCCATGGGTTTCACGTTCTCGCAGATGCATCGCACGCGAGAACTGGTGGCAATCATGGCTGCCGGGGTTCCGCTGCGGCGCTGCGTGTGGGCGGTGTTGGTGGCGTCGCTAGCACTGAATGTCGTTGGTGTGCTGAATCAGGAATTGGTGCTTCCACGCTTTGCTGATCAGTTGATGCTTGATCACTCCGATCTTGGCCGACGCGATCGCGCCTCGTTCCCGGTGACAGTGACACGTGACAGCGCTGGTAATTTGCTCTATGCATCCAGCTTTGATCCGGAATCACACCGTATTACTGGATTCCTTGGCCTTGAACGCGACGAGCGTGGCTCGCTGGTTCGCCGCACCACCGCGCCGTCTGCCAACTGGGACGAGGAGCGGTCAACCTGGGTGCTCACAGGTGGTACTTCGGTGTTGCGTGATCCGGCAGTCCGTGACGGAGTGACGCAGTCTCCGCCACCGATGCCGGCGGCGGAGTGGAAGACGGATCTCTCGCCAAAGGCCATCACTGCTCGGCACTACCGGCTCTTTGCGCAGATGCTTTCGAGTGCGGATCTTGGCAAACTTGCAGAAGCGGGCGCGTTGGAGCGTTCCCAAGCGGATCGCATGCAGTTTGGCCGCGTGGGTGCAGTGCTCGTCAATTTGCTGGTGTTGGCCATTGCGGTGCCGTTCTTTCTGAAGCGCGGTCCGGCCAACATGTTGCAGATGTGCGTAGCGGCGGCCACCATTGCAGTGCCCACCATCATTGTGTCGGCCGTGGTCATGGCCGCGCCGATCAGCGGATTGCCGGCGGCCGTAGCGGTGGCGATACCGATTGCGCTACTTACTCCTGTGGCGGTGGCCCGGATCTCGTGGCTTCCATCCTGACGCGGTTCCATCCGTCCGCCAGGGCATCGTCAAAGATGGTTGGTTTGGCGGTGCGCACTAATTCCTGCGCTAGTTGATCCATGCGCGCGCGTTCTTGAGCAATGCGAACTGCCCGCGCCGCTTCTTCATGGACGGCGCTGAGTGGAACACCGTCGCCGGCAACGTCGCCTTCATAACGAACGATGACATAGCCGGTGCCCACCAGTACCGGTGCCGATACCGCGCCTACCGTGGGGACGGACCAGAGCGCTTCGCGTACCGCCGCTGGTACTCCGGGATCAAACTTACTCATGGGTGCAATGAGGCCACCGCGCGCTCCACTGATATCAGTGCTGATTTCAGCAGCAATGTCCTCAAATCGATCACCTTTTGCTAGCCGATCGGTCACATTTTGTGCGCCGCGCAGGTCAGGGACGGCAATCACTCGCGGCTTCCGCTTGGGACCGTGAGCGGCATCATGGGCGGCCACAATTTGCGTTTCCTGCACTTCAACATCGGGTGCCACCAGCGCACGCAGCACCGCGTTGCGCCACAGCAGTCCGTTCCAGCGCACTGGTCCCAGCCCTTGACGTGCTCGTAATTCCTCCAGCAATCGATCGGCGCGGGCACGGTCTTTATCCAGATACCCGAGCAGCAATTCTTCTTCGCGCTTCAGAGCTGCGGCGTCCGGCGCAATGCTGCGCGTGCGCGCTCGTTGCGCAAGTTGTTCGTCCAAGAGCACTTCTTGCAGTGCGGCACTTCCTGCTAATTCCGCAAGTACCGGGCGCAGGCGGTCCCAAGTGATGGTGCTGTCCTTCCAGATGGCGGCGATACCCGCGGCGCCGTCCACGCTCTTGACCGGGGGCGGACCGGACGGGATGGGTGCAGTAGGGGGCGCAGGTACTGGCTGCGCAGAAAGAAGGAGGACCACCATGATGGTGCTGTTCATGCCCGCAGTCTACGAGTGTCTCACTGGGCGAGCGGCACTTTGTAAACCACGCCGCCACACACGGTGTGCGCAACGGGAGTGAGTAGCGCCGCCACTGCACGCACTCGGTCGGGGGTGAGGATTGGGTCGATCCAGCCCGATGTCTTCCATCGTGCCAGCATGGATTCGCCGATGGCAAGGTGGGTGAGGTGTTCCTCAATACTGAGGGCGCGCACGGCGGCGGCCGGATCATCCGGATGCGCGCGCAACACGCGCGCCAACGGACCGCCATCCCACACCGTTGCGGTCACTGGCACGGTGCGGCACCAGAACACATCGGCATCGCCTTCGCTACCAAGCACGGCGCCGGGCGGCAATTGCCAGTTGGCAATCCATGCAAGCGGCATGGCATCGCCAAGCGTGGCTGATTCCTGCGCGAACGCTGCGGTACCCGGGCCAAGGTCGTTGGCAATTTCTCGAATGATGACCTGGCCATCAACATCGGTTGCCACCGTGCGGCCGGAAGCGCACAGTTCCACGGCGCTGGCCGTTCGCGGATCGATCCGCATTAATAGGCTTGGTTGCACTGACCACGCCGTCAGCAGCAACACGCTGAGTGCCACCATGAATCCGCGTGTCTGCTGTGCCAGCACTGGCGCCGCCGCCACCGCGGTTGCCACCGTCAGCGGCACCGCGCACGGAAGCAGGAAGCGTGACTTCAGATGGGTTGCAAACATCCAGAACAGCAACTGCGCTACCAGCATGACGCCGAGCGCAAGACCCATGGACCGCATGTTTCGCACGCGCCGCATACCAATCATGAGCACCACGATCGCCGCGCTTCCGATCCAGAACGCAACGCTCCACTGTGGCAGCCACGGATCAGCATCGGGGGCCGCGCCGAAACCCTGTAGGAATCCGGCATCGACAAGCGCACGGAGGCGCGCGCCGATTCCCATGTCGG
>JBDKKN010000037.1:0-2700 GCA_039796075.1 Planctomycetota bacterium
TAAACGCACGCGCCCCGAGCCTCCCCTTCGCTTCACCTGCAACACTGATATGCACAACCGCTGGCTCCACTGCGGCGGCGATATCGCGCATCGATGCGCTCATCGCTTCCAACGCATTGGACGTTGCGAGGCGATCCGCCGCAGCATCCATAGAGCGCGCGGTGCGTTCCACCTGCGCAAGCCGAATCAACGCCGGAACAGTCCAAAGACTCACCGCCGCGGCTGCGAGCAACAACGCCGCGGGAAGCGCGCGAAGCAAGCGGGATTCACTCATGATGTATGGCCAGCCATCTGTTGCAACCGCGCCAATTCATCGGGCGCGATCGTGTACGGATGCTCGCCAAGATCGCCATCGCGCACGCGGTCGCGCCACACCCGGGCAGCTCGTTCAATTTCTGCACCTACCGCAGCCAATGGACGCGCAAAGGCAGGCTGCCAATGCGTCAATCCAAGAAGATCGTTGAGGACTACCACCTGGCCATGACAAGCGGTGCCAGCACCGCAGCCAATCACCGGAACCGTTGCGCGCTCCACCACTAACTCCGCAACTTCCGCCGGGCACGCCTCAAGGAGCAGCATGGATGCGCCCGCTGCCTCAAGGGCTGCAGCATCATGCAAGATGCGCAACGCACTCTCAGCACTCCGCCCGGCGCTGGTGTATCCGCCCTTCATCTTCGATTGCTGCGGACGGCTACCAATGTGTGCCACCACCGGAATGCCGGCGCGTGCCAGCTTCTCAACCAGCGGCGCGAACGATCGATCCATTTCCAACTTCACGCAGTCGGCGTTGCCCTCAGTCATAAATCGACCAGCGTTACGAATCGCTTCCGCGTCGTCCGCTTGGTAACTCATGAACGGCATGTCCGCCATCACAATGCGTGACGGCGCGCCGCGCTTGACGGCGGCAGTGATGGTGACCATGAAATCAAGCGGCGCGTTGATGGTGGACGCATAGCCCAGAATCATCTCTGCAGCGGTGTCACCAACCAGTAGCACTTCCAGCCCGCTCTTCTCAAGCCAGCGCGCAGTAGTGGCGTCGTAACACGTCAAGCATGAGAACTTTGCGCCGGACTTCGCCATGCGGCCAAGGTCACGCAGTGTCAGATTCATTGGAGCGTCAGCCATACCGGGAGTGTAAATGGTGCACGCCTCAATCGCCGCAGCGCGCAGAGGCAAGTTCCGGCGCCGGTTATCAGCGACGCATCGGGTTCTGCACCACATTATCGCGGCCGCAGACGATCAGGTCAGCAATCTCAATCACTTCTTTGAAGCTTTCCTGCGCCTGCTCCAGGCTGAATACCGGCGATAGCACTTTGCCCTCCGCAAGATGCTCATACGAAGCAACCGCGTCGCCCGCCACCAGCACCGTGGCACTCGGCTGCGGCAACAGCAGTCCGCATGAGCCCTGCGTCACCCCGTACAGCGGGAACAAATCAACGCCCATCGCCAACGTGTCCGGCGAAGACTTGCAGCGTTGCAGCAGCGTGATCTCCGCACGCAACGACTTGGCAAGATCGCCATCATCGGCGTCCTCCGCTTCCTGAAACTTGGCAACCAGTTGTGCGCCAACACTCTCGCGTTCCAGTTCACCAACCAGCCACTGCGCATCATCAAACGCGGTAATGCCGCGCCGTCGCATCGGATGGAAATTAGTGAGAAACACGTGCGTGATCGCTTCGGGCTTCAGACCGCTGCGCTCCAAGAGGCGCGGAACCAGAATCTGCTCTGGCAGCGAAGGATCAACCAGAATCTTTGCATCACCCGCATCGATCAGCGTGGTGGTTGCATGCGCCGGCCGCACATCGCCACGCTCGCCCCACAACGGATGATGCGCGAGCGTACCGATCGAGATAACGCGGAAGTGTGCCATGAGGGGAGGAGTGTACGGGCACGCCTCAAGCCTCCCCGCCCCCATGATGCTCCGCCGCGAGTTTGCCAAGCGGATTCGTAGGATCACCCTTCTTCCGTGCCAAAGCTTCAATGACGCGCTTCGGCACCAGCGGCACCAGCTTGTCGAGCGTCCCACCAAACGCAGCAATCTGCTTTATCAAACTGGAACTGGTGTATGCGTAACTCTCGCCAGTCACCACGAACACCGTCTCGATGTTTGCTACTTGGCGATTGGTGATCGCCAACTGGCATTCGTTGGCAAGATCGGTGACGTTGCGAATGCCACGCACGATGGCCACCGCTCCAACCGATCGCGCGAAGTCCACGGTGAGACCGGTGTAAACCTCCACGCGCACGGGCGCGCCCTCGGGTTCTGCCTTGAGCATGTCGGCAACACATCCGCGCGCAAGATCAAGGCGCTCTTCAAAACTAAAGAGGGCAGGCTTGCTTGGGTTGTGACCAATCGCCAACACAATCTCATCGAACATCCCGCGCGCGCGCGCCAACACATCAAGATGTCCAAGCGTGATCGGATCGAAGCTGCCGGTGTAAACCGCGAGGTGCCGTTTGATGACCATTACGCGCCAAGGCTAGCGCAGGTCGGCCGGGGTATTGGTTACCGACAAAATTCGCAAGATAAATCGCGCCATTTACTTGCGAAGCGCCCCAGTGAAATCGACTGTCTTCATGTCGAGGACGCACTCAGAGGGTTGCGCCCAAGACAATCGGAACACGCGAAGTCTTCAGAAAAGGGAAGACGGAGCACAGGAGGCGGGATAGGGAAAGCCCTATGTCCGCACAACAGACCAC
>JBDKKN010000038.1:0-2734 GCA_039796075.1 Planctomycetota bacterium
GTACATCCATGGGGTGTTGATGTTTCCAGTGGCGTTGAACTGCAACGCGGCGTCAAAGATGCGCAACTGATTGCCAACTTCTGCCGCGCAGCCGGCGTCACACCGCGACGCGTGCCGCCGATCGGGTGACGATCCACTCAGAGATCTGTTGCCGACGCGATGGCCAGCCCTTACCGAAGCGCTCGCTTAGGAAGTGCTCGTAGAGCCCCATCAATACCGCGTCGAACGTCCCGATCTGATCGAGTCGCTCTTCCGTTTCCAGACGCGGCGTCTTGGCGGCTTCGCTCACGCCTTGCAGTTTCAAGCCGGAAACAGCGAATCGATCACCCTGCAACACGCACTCAAATTCTTGACCGTGCGCCGCTAACAGGAGACCCAGTTTCCGTGGCCACTTGCCGGCTTGCAACGCCTTGGTTGCCTCCGGTGATTGCGTTGGCAGCGGACCGCGCAACGATGCCTTGCCGCCCACGCCCCACGGGCATTCCACATCGACCACCTTGTCAATGACTACTGCAACGGGAACTTTGGATGTTTCGATCACGCCTTCGCGCGCCTCAGCGTTCCACCACAACCACAGCAGAAAGACATTTCCGAGAAAGTCACGTGGCTCGCCACCGGCCAAGGCCCACGGTACTTCCGGTCGCTTAGCAGCACGGCCCGACTGACTCTCTTGTGCACGGGTGACCACCTCTGCTGGCGGTGCAGTGAATGCATCCGGCGCGGCGTCATCAAGGTCCGAAGTCATACCGCGAGCTTCCATGATGTCTGCAGCAACACCGCCCGCGGAGCGGCGCGACAACTTGCATCCATAGGTGCTTTCCACCAATCCGCGCAACTCCTTAAAGGATGTGTCGCTGGTGACCGGTGCCAACACCGCGCCGTGCACCAAGTCAAACAGCACTGGCACCATGGTGATGCGCCGATACTTACCTTCAGAGATTTCTTCCTTACAACGCCGCTCCGCGTCACCGCGAGCATCGCGCCGTGCAATGCGACTCAGTCCTCCGCCCGCTGCTTCATCTTCTTTGGTGCGCCGATCGTCCTCAGCCATGGACACGTACGCGCGACGAATCTCCGAAGGAACCTTGGCGACATCCATTCGCATGGCGCACAGAATGGCTCCACTGAACCCGCAGTGTTTCCACGCGAAGTCCGAGTCGAACACGTGTCGGCCCGTGCACCAACCGCTGGCCACCCCTTCGTCGGAAAGACCGCGCGGCTTCACCACGTGTTTACTGAGGAGCGCCAAGGCGCCCTCGTTGGCGTCATCGGGCAAATCGCCAGAGACACCAAATCGCGAGTAAGAAACGGTTCCATTACGAAAAGGCATGTGCGCAGTGTCCCCAAAAACTGAGGCTCGGGATGCACAATCGACAGGTCATCCACGACAGAGTGCGTGGAGTGACTACCATTCCGAAACGCCCGTGACTTTCGACCTGCGCCGACTTCTTGACGAGCACCGCCCCGATAGCCATCGGCTATTCGCAGAGCATGTCAATCCACGCTTTGCGTCGGTGTTGCGAACCATCGGATTCGACCGATTCTTTGTGCGCGCCGAAGGGCAATACCTGTGGGATGCACAAGGACATCGCTATTTAGATTTCTTGGGCGGATACGCGGTCTGCAATGTTGGCCGCAACCACCCCACCGTCAAGCAAGCGCTCCATGATTGCTTGGACATGGACCTTCCATCGATGGTGCAGTTTGACGCGCCGCCGCTCGCGGGAATGCTGGCGCGCGAACTCACCCGACGCATCGGCCGCGGGCTCGATCGCGTGTACTTCACCAACAGCGGTACCGAAGGCGTTGAGGCGGCCATCAAGTTTGCCCGCACCGCCACCGGACGCCCCGGAATTCTCTTTGCCGAGCGCGCCTTCCACGGGCTCACCACGGGTGCGCTGTCACTGAACGGATGCCAAAGCTTTCGCCAAGGATTCGGTCCATTTCTCCCTGAGACTCGCATGGTGCGCTTTGGCGACCTTGCTGACCTTGAGGGTGCGCTGCGGGCGGGCGACGTTGCCGCATTGATTGTGGAACCAGTGCAAGGCAAAGGCGTGCATATTGCACCCGCTGGCTACCTTGCCGAAGCCAGTCGCCTCTGTCACCAGTACGGAGCGCTCTTTGTCGCCGACGAGGTGCAGACGGGCATCTGCCGAACCGGTGAATTCCTGGCAATCGATCACGACCAACGATGCGAACCCGACATGGTGGTTCTTTCCAAAGCACTGTCAGGCGGGCTGGTTCCGGTGGGTGCGGTGATGGTGCGCACCAGTGTGTGGGACAAGACGTTCTCCAGCCTCGATCGCGCCATCGTCCACTCCAGCACGTTCCATATGGGTTCACTGGCCATGGCTGCTGGGCTGGCCGTTCTGCATGTCTGTGATACCGAACAACTTGCCGCGCGCGCCAAACGTATGGGTGCACTGCTCCGCGATGGACTTGATGAATTACGACAACGCTACGACTTTGTCAAAGCGGTTCGTCAGCAAGGACTGATGGTGGCGGTGGAATTTGGTGCACCAAAGTCACTCGGTCTTCGCGCCGCATGGACGGCCATGAACGCCATTGAGCCAGACCTCTTTGCGCAGGCCGCGGTCATGCCGCTCTTTGAAGATCACCGCATCATGTGCCAAGTAGCTGGCCACGGACAACCAACGGTGAAATTTGTTCCCCCGTTGGTCATTGACGAAAGTGATGTCGCGTGGGCGGTCGCTGCATTCGATGATGTGTTGCG
>JBDKKN010000039.1:0-3944 GCA_039796075.1 Planctomycetota bacterium
GCAACAATCTGCTCCATGGTCTTGGCAGGAACTTCGGGCGCGGGGGAATTGGCAGCGGGGGAGTCAGACATGGGGCGGCCATTGTAGGAAATGCACGCCTTGTCCGGACTACCATCGCCGAACTATGGCAGCACGAAAGACCACCAAAAAGCGCGCGGCTCCGGCCGCGGCACGTCGCCGTCCCATCACTCCGGAGGATTTGCTGTGCCTTGTGGGTGTTGGCGACACGCAGATGTCTCCTGATGGACGCAGCGTGCTGTTTCAGCGCAAGGTGGTGAGCGCGCGCAATTCCTATGAGACTTCGGTCTGGGTTGCCGATGCGGAGGCCAAGCGTGCTCCGCGCGCCATCACCAAGGGACCGAAAGATGCGCTCGCGCGTTGGAGCCCCGATGGAACAAAGGTTGCGTTCATTCGTAACGACGCTGTGCTTGCGCCGCGCATCATGATTGTTGCAAGTAAGGGCGGCACTGCGCGTGAACTGGTGGCGATGCCGCACGGCACCGTTCGCGATCTTGCGTGGAGCCCCTGTGGACGACGGCTCGCCTTTGGATTCCGACCCACTGCCTACGAGTGGACCGCCGAAGCCAAGAAGGAACGTGACGAGCACGGGCTCTCCACTCCGCCGCGCATTGTTGAAGACGCGTGCTATCGCCTCGATGGCGACGGTTACTTTTGCTCCGAGCGATTCGCGCTGCATGTATTGGATCTTGACCGCGGCACGATCGAAGAAGTATTTGCCGACACGCTTGGTCTCTATTCATGGGACTGGGCGCCCGATGGCAGCGCGCTGGTGGTTGCCGGCAACATTGATCCGCGCGCTTCCTGGAATCCTTCGGAATCCGAACTGTTTCTGGTGAATTTGGGCGCTGGTGGCAAGCACCGAACATCGCGCATCACTGGTATTCCCAAGGGCCCTAAGTCACAACCGCGATGGAGTCCGGACGGCGTTCGCATTGCGTGGGCTGGTCGCACCGGCACTGACAGCATGTACGGCACCGCCAATGTGGAACTCTTCGTGCATGATTGCGCGGCGCGAACCACCACATGCCTCACCGCCAAGACCGACCTCTGTCTGATGGCATCGACGCTGAGTGACGCGGGCGAGCCGGCGTTTGAGCCGCAGATTCGTTGGTTCCCTGATTCCACCGCCATCTTCTTCCGCGCTGGGTGGCACGGTAGCGGGCGCATCGCAAGCGTCTCCGCGCATGGCGGACCAGTGGCGTTCCACACGGAGCCCGGCGCGGAATTCTCTCTGGGAACGTTCAGCTCAGACGGATGGCGTCTCTCCTGCGTTCGTTCGGCGCCTATTGAACCGGGCGAAGTTCATGTCCTTGAAGTGGAGCGAAGCATCTTCGCCATGCAGCGCGTCACCACATTCAATGATGCACTGGCGGCATCGGTTGAGTTGGTCGAGCCGCAGGAGCGCTGGATCACCGCAAAGGATGGCCACAAGGTGCATTGCTGGACGATGCGTCCGCGTGGCGCCAAGGGTCGTTTGCCCGCGTTGCTTGAAGTGCACGGCGGTCCGCATGCGCAGTACGGACTGACTTTCTTCCACGAATTTCAGTTGCTTTGCGCGCAAGGCTACGAAGTGTGGTTCTCCAATCCACGCGGCTCGAAGGGCTACGGCATGAAGCACACCGCCGCGATCCGCGGTGCGTGGGGCACAAAGGACTGGACTGACGTGCAGGCCGTTGCCGCAGCGATGCGCGCCGATCGCGGCATTGACCGCGCGCGCATTGGAATCATGGGTGGTTCGTACGGCGGCTACATGGCAAACTGGGCCGTGGCGCATGATCATGGATTCCGCGCCGCCATCAGTGATCGTTGCGTGAGCAATCTGGTGAGTCAGGCTGGCAACAGCGATCATCCGGAAGTTCCGAATCGCTACTGGAAGGGCGCCGCATTTGATCGCCCGGAAGCATTGTGGCGCGCAAGCCCCATCGCGCACTTCAAGAATGTGCGGACGCCGATGCTGTTGATTCATTCCGAAGGCGATCTTCGTTGCAACATTGAGCAGAGCGAACAAATTCACACGGCGCTATGCACGTTGGGTGTTCCGGTGCGCTTCGTTCGCTACCCGCGCGAAACCAGCCACGGGCTGAGCCGTATGGGGCCGCCGGATCTGCGGATTCACCGGTTGCATGAGATCATTTCGTGGTGGAAACACTGGATGGCTTAGAAATTGGTACGGATCAGTTCCAAGACGCATTGGCGTCTGTTGCCTAGACTTTCCAAATGCCTGAACCCCGCCCAACACCCGAGCAAGTCATGGTCCATGTCCGCGAGATCCTTCGCTTTATTGGCGAGGATCCGCAACGCGAGGGTCTGCTTGACACTCCCGCCCGCGTGGTGAAAGCCATGGGCGAGCATTTTGCGGGTTACGGCGCGGACCCGATCGAGCCGCTCTCACGCACCTTCGGCGAGATTGAGGGTTACGACGAGTTGGTGCTTCTCTCCAACATTCAGTTGCACAGTCACTGCGAGCATCACATGGTGCCCTTTGTTGGTGTGGCGCATGTTGGGTACATCCCCAATGGCCGCGTGGTTGGTCTTTCCAAACTTGCGCGCGTGGTGGACATCTTCTCGAAGCGTCTGCAGGTGCAAGAGAAGTTGACTGCACAGATTGCGGGCGTGATCAATGACACACTCCAGCCGACCGCTGTTGGCGTAGTCATTCAGGCCCGGCACTATTGCATGTGCTACCGCGGCGTGCAGCAGCCAGGCGCAGTTACCACCACCAGCAAACTGCACGGCACATTCCTTTCCAACGCCGCCGCGCGATCGGAATTCTTCCAGTTGATCACTTCCGCAAAGCGGTCCGAGGGCCTGTGAGCCGGATCGGTCTTGATGTTGGCGGAACAAAGTCGGAGGTCCTTGCACTCCGCGCTGATGGCAGTGAGGCGTTGCGCACACGAGTTGCGAGCCCGCGTGACTATGGGGCGCTGGTTGACACCATCGCAGCGCTTGTTGCGCAGGCTGATTCTGCGCTGGGAGTTCGCGCCGCGCCGGTTGGTATCGGTGCGCCGGGCTCGCCGAATCCGCAGACCGGTTTGCACCGTAATTCGAACCTCTTATGCATGAATGGCAAGCCGTTTGCTGCGGAGATTGCTACGCGCCTTTCGCGCCCGGTGCGCGTGACCAATGACGCCAATTGCCTCGCACTCAGTGAGGCGATCGATGGTGCCGCTGCGGGGCAGGGTGCGGTGGTCTTTGGCGTGATCCTTGGAACCGGCGTCGGCGGCGGCGTGGTGGTCCGGGGCGATGTAGTGGATGGTGGCAACGGTATCGCTGGCGAGTGGGGGCACAACCCATTGCCGGGGCTCGGTGACGCAGACTCCGCGGCGCATCGCTGCTATTGCGGTAAGAGTGGATGCCTTGAGCAGTTCTTGTCGGGACCAGCGCTAGAGCGTCGGTACGCGCAGGCATCTGGCACGCAGCGCGCGCTCGCGGAGATTGCCGCACGCGCGGCGGCGGGCACTGATGCACACGCGGTGGCCACGCTCGACTGGTTCGTTCACGCACTCGCGCGCAGTCTGTCGGTGGTGGTCAACATCATCGACCCGCACGCGATCATTCTTGGTGGCGGAGTGAGCAACATCCCGGGTCTTGCCGAACGCGTGCAAGCGGCGCTGCCGGCGCTCGTCTTCAGCGATGAGTGTCACACGCCGGTATTCCGCGCCAAGCACGGCGATTCAAGCGGTATCCGCGGCGCGGCCATGCTTCCGAAATCTGTTCTTGGATAGTCCGTCACTGAAGTGCCGCCCGCCGCGATCCCCCGCATCACCCCGCAATGCGCCGAAGGCAACTTCGGCGCATTGCGCATTTTTCAGGCTGCACTTCCTTGCGCGCGCGGCTAGAGCAGGTGGTGTAAACCATTGTCGGAGTCAGACATAGGCAAGCATGCTGAGAAAGCCCCGCAAATCGTGAGAATTATTCTCGAA
>JBDKKN010000040.1:0-4872 GCA_039796075.1 Planctomycetota bacterium
ATACTTTCCAGTGTTCACAAAGTACGGGGTCTTGCGCCCGCTCTTGGTGGTGAAGTCGCCGAAACTCAGAACGCCGACATCAAGCATGAAGTCAATGAAGCTGCGCTGGTAGTCCTGCATGGAGCGTGATGGTATCGGGCGCCATAGTGCGGAGTTTGTTGGATTGCGGAGCGGTAGACTTTGCGACCCCACGTTGGGCGTGCCCGGAACGCATCAGGAGTTTGCCATGAGTGACAGCGTCGAATGTTTGCGATCGAGATGGACTCCAGAACGGACGGCCGCAGCCGTTCGGTTGCTGCAAGGGCACGCTGCGGAAGCAGATGTACCCACCATGCAACATGATGGGAAAGTCATCCTTGATCTGCGCGGTATCCGCATTGAGCAGACGCAACTGGACGGTGCTGTTCTGCACAACGTCAATCTGCGCTGGTCCACCATTCGCGATGTTGGATTCAAGGGCACGCACTTGAATCACTGCAACCTGAGTCAGGCCTCAATCTCAGAGTGCTATTTTCGCGGCACGGTGTTTGAAGAATGTGACATTGTCAACGCGAAGTTTCAGAAGAACGAATTCTCCAACGCGCGTGTCGATCACTGCCGCATGGACTTCTGCTCGTTTAAGGAGTGCGAAATCACCCTGCAAACCATTCGCTTTCGTAAGGACACTGATCCACGCGTACTCACGCGCATCTGTCGCAACCTCAAGCTGAACGCGATGTCGATGGGACACTTTGCCGACGCGGGTGAGTTGACGTACATGGAGAAGACCTACGAGCGACAGATGTTGCATCGGCAAGCGTTTGCCACCAAGCATGAGCACTTCGGCGCTCGACTGCGTGCTGTCCGTGCGTGGGTGTCTTCGTTATTCATGAACGGGCTGTGGGGATACGGCGAACGCCCGGCGCGCCTCTTGCTGGCCACCACTGTTGGGATTGTTCTGTTTGGAACGGTGCAGTACTTCCTGAACGGTGTCCCGGGCGAGAGCTTCGGCGCGCACCTTTACTTCAGCGGCATCACCTTTATGACTATTGGCTACGGCGACCTCTCGCCCGAGGGAGTCTTGCCACGCTTCCTGGCGGTGCTTGAGGGTGCGGTCGGTATCTCCGTGATCGGAATGCTGATCGCTTCGTGGACCAAAGAAGATCATGTACCGGTGAATGGCAGGGCATCGCTCATCCTGAGTCATAAATGCGCTGATTTAAAACCATCGCGATAATATTTCGGTAATTGAAGCTTGCAACGCCGCAGTTGCCGGGCAGAATGACCGAAGTTGTTCGTCATTGATGATTTTGAGGTCATCGATGTCATTCATGGTTACCGCTTCGTGGCAGAGGCCACGAATCACGAATACGGTCAGTCCCCGAAAATTCCTTTGTTTAGAGGCATATTTAAGATGAAACTCATTCAGTCTCTCGTGGCATCCGCAGCGCTTCTGTCAGGATTGGCAGCTTCCAGTGCGAATGCGTACGTCGCGTTCCTGCGCACTGACCTGACGCCGTATGCAAAGCTGGAGAGCTACGCATCGTTGGGTGAACTTGCTGCCAACAGCAATGGCGCCATCGCTTCGAACATCACTCCGTCCATTCCAGTGACGCAGAGCATGTTCACCGACGGCACCTACTTCTACAAGATCGCTGCCAACGCGCAGGGCGATGCCGGCACATACAACAATCTGTTCATTCGCTACCAGAGTCTCGCGGATCTTTGCAAGGATACGAACGGCGAGACATTTATCATGAACGGGTACGGCATGTACTACGACGATGAGGTCATGGCTGACAACCTCACCGGCCGCTACATCCGCACCACCCGTTACGACGCGAACAGCCCTGTCACCATCGGCGCCTACGTGTACAGCAGCTTTGCCAACCTAGTCAACAACATCTCCGATTATGCCGGCGGCTTCACGAACCAGACCGTGGCTTTCGACTGCCAGTTCTGGGCGTGGAACGGCAAGTATTACCGCACCAACGTCTCCGGCCCAACCGGCGCCTCCACGGTGACTGGCTTCAACATCTACAACAGCTCTGAAGACCTGTACAACGGCGTGGTGGCTGAGACCGTGGCTTGCACGGCGACCTACGCAGGCACCATGCGCTTCATGGCGCTCGACTCGGCATTGATTCCGCCGCCAAGTTGCATCGCGGACTTGAACAACGATGGCATTGTGAACGGAGCCGACCTCGGCATCCTGCTCGGCGCTTGGGGCTTGTGCCCGTAAGCGAAGCATTGAGTTTGACATCCAATTGAAATCACACGCAGGAGACATGTATGTGTCTCCTGCGTGGTTTTATTTTTCGCAAAAGATGACGAACGTGGCATTTAGTGCGAACCACCCGTTTTTTTTGAGGGGATCCGCTCGCAAATTACGGTTGTTACGGAAGTAATTACTAGATTTCCACGCTAGTTGGGTTACTTTCACTCACCCTTAGACACGTCTCTTTTCCCTTTCCCTTATTGAGGTTTCCATCATGGTTCGTATTGCATCATTTGGCTTCTCCGTTGCGGCGGCTGCCCTTGCTTTGGTCACCACCTCCAACGCAGCGCTGCTCTACGTGAGCACCACTTCGGCTGGCGTCGTGAACGCTTTCTCATCCCTCGAAGACATGGCCGCTGGCGCAAACGGCACCGCACTCGGAACGATCGGATCATCGCTCCTCGCCACCGATGGCGTATGGACTGATGGTTCGTATGTCTACAAGACCACTGCAGACGCCACTGGCGTTGCTGGTAGTTACAACAATCTGTACGTTCGCTATAGCTCCCTCGCAGCCTTGGGTGCAAACAGCGGCGGCACAACGTTCAACATGGTTCAGGGCATGTACTACAACGAAGACGTTGTTGCGAACACCACCAATGGCTGGTTCTTCCGGACGGCATCGTTTGGAGGCGGCGCCAATGTTGGCATGTATGCGTTCAATGATTTCGGCACGTTGGTCGCAAACAACAACTTCTACGCGAGTGGTTTTACCGGCGGCGATCAGAACGGCGACAATAAGTATTGGGCTGGTACTGGCAGCACCTGCTGGCGGTCGAACGTTCAGGGCGGCGTCGTGACCAGCTTCAGTGTCTTTGCGAGTGGCCCGGATCTGTACAACAACATTCAGTCGCTCAACGTCGGCAGCAACGCTGGCTACGACGCGAACACGCGTTTCATGACGATCGATTCGTCGCTGATTCCAGCCCCAGGCGCCATCGCTCTGCTGGCTGTTGCTGGCATCGGCATCTCGCGCCGCCGTCGCGCCTGAGTGCGATCGACTGCGTTTCATTTCAATGTGACAAGCGCCCCGGCACTTTGCCGGGGCGCTTGCATGATTGGGTGCTTTGCGCCATGATTGCCTGAATGATTCTCCCGCTGCCGAATTCATCGCCGCATTCAAACTTCCGCGCGTGCTCAGTGTTGACGCTGATTGCATCGGGATTCATGGGGGCTGGCTGCGAACGGGAAACTCCGCCGCAAACCGTCGTACAGACAGAAGCTGCCAAGGCAGTCAGTCCGGAGAAGAAGTCTGATGCATTGACCGCCGGGCTGCGGTTGAACCAGATGCAGGTGATTGGCACGCACAACTCGTACCACATTGCGCCGGACATCTTGACCTACTCGTTGTTTGATGCGCGCGCGGAGGCGCTGGACTACACACACCAGCCGATGACCGCGCAACTTGACGCGGGTATTCGCGGCTTTGAGCTGGATGTGTTTGTGGATGATGCGGGCGGGCGTTACTCACATCCCATTTCCATTGTCGGTCGGTGGCATGACGCGCGCTTTGATGCTCCGGGCTTCAAGGTGCTGCACATTCCGGACATGGATCAGGAATCGATCTGCCCAACGCTCGCGGGATGTTTGCAAGACATGGCCGCGTGGAGCGCATTGCACCCAGAGCATGTGCCGGTATTTGTCATGTTGGAGTGTGTGGCGGTCGACGTGCCAAGCTTCCCGGGGTTCGACATTACTGATCCAGAGCGGTGGGAGTTGCGCCACGTGGAGGAACTTGAGCGGCTGGTGCAGGCGACCTTTGGCGCGGATCAATTGATTACGCCGGACCGCGTTCGTGGGAATGCCGCTTCGCTGCGCGAGGCGATTACCACCGTGGGATGGCCGACGATTGACGAACTGCGCGGCAAGTTCATGTTTGTGATCACCGTTGACGATCACGTGGTTGCCAAACACTTGGCGCGCCATCCGGGCCTGCGCGGCACGGTGTTGTTTGCTGACTGCGGTGACCAATCCCCGGACGGGGTGTTCTGTGTGATCAATGACCCAACTGCAGATGGAAAGCGCATTGGTGAAGTGGCGGCCCGCGGCGTGGTGATCCGCACGCGTGCCGACGAGAACGTAGTGGAGCCACTCAGCGGCAGCACCGAACGCCAGAAGCGGGCTCTTGCCAGCGGGGCATGCATCGTGTCAACGGACTTTCCAGCGGCCGATCCGAATATGGAATCGGGGTATATGACGTGCATGCCCGGTGGTGGCACGGCGCGCATTCATCCGCTGGTGAATGACCCGCGCGCTGGTCAGTCAATTCGCCCGTAACGCCTCTTACGGCGTGGTGGTGCGGCGATGCGTCAGGAACCACGCATAGATGTCATGCCCGGCGCTGAGGTTGTAAGTGGCCGTCCATGAATCGTGCCCGACGCCCGGATAGATGGTGAGCCGCGCGTCCGCTGCCACAGGTGATGTGCAACCAGCAACGCCCGTCACAGGGACGATGGATCCTTGCACCGGAATGGTTCCGTCAGCGTCACCGTGGAAGGCCCACATGGGCATGTTGCCCAGCAGGCAACCGCGTTGATTCCATGCGTCGATGCCATTGCCGCAGATGGGCACCACGGCAGCGGGCAGGGCGTTTGCGCCAACGGTTCGGAGGTATT
>JBDKKN010000041.1:0-5901 GCA_039796075.1 Planctomycetota bacterium
GTGATGGTCGCCAAGCGCATCATCACCGCGCCGGGCTGTGATGAAGTGCTCCGCTTCGCATTTGAAACTGCCAAGCGCATGGGTATTGACACGGTGCACTGTTCGCACAAGGCCAACATCATGAAGATGACCGATGGCCTGTTCCTTGAACGATTCCGCACCATGGCTGCGGAATACCCTGGAATTGCTGCGCCGGATGTGATTGTCGATGCACTGTGCATGAATCTAGTGATGAAGCCATCGCAATACAAGATGGTAGTACTCACCAATCTGCAGGGCGACATCGTCAGCGACCTGGCGGCTGGACTTGTTGGCGGTCTCGGCTTCGCGCCCAGCGCCAACATTGGTCGCAATATCTCTATCTTTGAAGCAGTCCACGGCACCGCACCGGATATTGCCGGCAAGGGAATTGCCAATCCAACCGCGCTAGTTCTCTCCGGGCTGATGATGCTTCGGCACATTGGTCTTGAGAAACAAGCGACCACCATTGAGAACGCCCTGCTCGTTGCGCTTGAAGATGGTGCGCACACCGGCGATTTCGGGGATCGCAGCACGCCAACCTTGAATACCGAATCATTCATCAAAGCGATCATCGCGCGTCTCGGCCACGAGCCAAAGACGGTCAAGCCAGCGCCTGCCGGCACCAGCGACCGCATCACCTATGCCACTCCTACCAAGCCGGAGACGCCACTGATGATGCGGACCATCACCGACGTCAAGAAGGAAGTGGCTGGCATGGACGTGTATGTGGAAGCAGTGCATCCAGCGGCCGATACCGCGGTGCAGATGGAACGCCTGTGCGCATCCAGTCCGTTTCAAATTACCCTGGTTTCCTGCCGAGGAATGCAAGTCTGGCCACGCGGATCCGCATTCACCGAATGCGTCGACTACTGGCGCGTTCGATTCGAGTTGCGTGACGGACGCACCGCAACGCAAGCCGACGCCATCACCCTGCTTGGCCACATCGCTGAACGCGCACTGGTCAGTGAATACGAATTGCTGCGCACGTTCAATGGCACGCGTGGTTGGACACTGGCACAAGGGCAATGAACTGATGAATGACTGCTCGCAATATTTCACTCCATGAACAGCCGCGAGCCAATCTCTCCTCGGGAGCGCAACCCGTTCATCGCGGGGTTACTGAGTCCCACGCAACGTGCCGCCGCCATGCTGCGCCTTGATGCGGACTGGTCATTGGTTGCATGGGGCGCCGCTATCGGGGTGATGGTTGCCTTCTTAGCGCTCGGGTTCATTCTGCCGATTCGCTGGGCCGAACACGCACTTGAATCAGCAATGCGCGGTAGCCGTGAAAGTGCTGCGCTGATTGCTGCAGTGGCACCCGTCCTTGGCGCCATTGGCACGGTGATTGTGTTTGCGATCCTGCCGATGCGGCAACGCGGGCACGGTGTCACGCAAGTGATGTACGCCGTGCAGCGAACCAACTCGCGCATTCCGCCAGTGTTAGCGGTTCGGCAGTGGCTTGCATCCACACTCACCATCGTCTCCGGTGGTAGCGCGGGACCAGAGGGTCCGATCGTCACCATCGGGGCCACGGTTGGTTCAAATATTGCACGATTCATGCTGCGACCATCGGCAAGCAACACCAGCACCCTGCTCGGTTGTGGCGCGGCTGCTGGGCTGTCCGCTGTGTTCGCAGCGCCGTTGACTGGCATCTTCTTTGCCGTGGAAGTGGTGCTCAAGGATTTCTCCGCCCGCACCTTCGCACCGATTGTGGTTGCTTCGGTGTTGGCATTTGCAACGGTGCAAAGCGTGCTTGGCCCAGTTGATTCACTGTTTGGCCCAGCCGCACGCGAAATTGGGCCGCAACTCACCGGCATGACCATGGGGCTGGCGCCATTCTTCATGGTGCTGGCATTACTGTGTGCCTTCGGGGCGGTGTTCTTCATGCGATCGTTCGAAATCATCGAGCGCGCGTTTGTGATTCTTCCAGTACCGCGCATGGTGAAGCCCGTGATTGGCGCAGCGCTCCTGGGAATGGGTGGCGCGGCATGGGTGTGGATGCACCCCGAATCACCACTACCACCCTTCTTCGGCACCGGCTACTGGGTAGCGCGCGACCAGATTGAACACGCAGGACTTGCTTCACCAAGCTTCGCATATGCGGGGATTCTCATGGTGTGGTTTGTTGGAAAGGTGTTCGCCACTGGCACCACACTGGGATCCGGCTCTGCGGGAGGACTCTTTGCGCCCAGTCTCGCGTGCGGAGCGATGTTGGGCGGAGCCTTTGCCGAAACACTGCGCGCTGCAGGATTTCAATCAACACCGTCGCCGGAGCTAGTACTTGCTGGCATGGGTTGCATGGTGGCAGCCACCACGCATGCACCACTCGCGGGCGCCATGCTTGTCTATGAACTGTGCCACCAAGAATCCGTGATTTTGCCAGTGCTATTGGCCACGGTGATCTCCACACTCGCGTGTCGAGCGATGCATCCGTTCAGTGTTTACACCGCCGGACTTGCTGCCTTAGGCGTACGTCAAGGAGTGGTAGCTGACCTAGTGGCACTCCGAAAGATTGCAGTACGCCAAGTTGCACAACCGCCCGGCGTGGTCATTCTTGACAGCGCATCGGGTACCGCGCTCCTTGAATTGGCTGAGAAACACGGAGCACATGATGCAGTAGTGATTGATTCCGAAGGTTGCTATCGCGGCATGATTACCGCGCGCGAATTGCAATCTGCGCTCCTCGCCCGCGAAGCACTTGCCGCCACGGTTGCTGCCGATCTCATGCGCACCGATATTCCGGTCACTACTGAAGATGAGTCCATGGAGATTGCATTCCACAAACTCAGCGCCAAGGATATTGATGCCATTGCGGTGATCGATGAACCAACCAAGCGTCTCCTTGGAATACTGACCCGCGAGCGACTGTTGCAGGCGTACGGCGGCGATCTCACCTCCGGCAACTAAATATTGTTCGGCAACTCATTACTGCGCGGCCCCGCGTGTGCCTGTCAAGTCCCTGCGGTGCAATCGCCACCAGGTGATCACTGCTGCAACAACGCACAAGGCGCCCAGCACTGCAAAGATCCGGTTCGAATCCATTCCGGCATTGCGCAAGGCAAGAAACATGGCTGAGCCAAGGGCCGCCATCATGAAACTCATTCCATTGGCGGTTCCTAAGCATCGCCCCCGCGATTCATCAGGAGCCAACATTTGCAACATGCTCTGCAACGGAATGATGTAGAAGCCCGCTACCAATCCTGTGTAACTCACCAGGATTGCAACATTGGTGTAGGTGGGAGTCATCAGTCCAAGCGCAAGGAATCCAACCGCAAGTCCAAGTGCGCCGGCGGGTACAAAGAACCGGCGTCGATGCGGGCGATCAAGCCAGGCTGCCAGTACGCAACTGATGCCGATCGAAACTCCAAGTCCACCCATCAAGTAACTGACCTTGGCGTTCGAAACTGCAAGGATCTGCGAATAGTCCGGGAGCACCAACAGCGCCACCGCCGCTGTGAAGTAGAAGAATGTCCACGCCACCGCTACTGCTAGTAGCGGCGAGCGCGACATTTCGCGAATGGTGGTGACATAGGTACTGATTGGATTCCACTCACGCGGCAAGGAGGGCATCTGCGCGCGAAGCCGTGGCAATGTCAAGCATGTGATGAAACCGAAGAACACCAGCACTGCCAGCGCAATCCCTGGAAGCCAGGCTCCCAACGCTGACGGTGCACTCGGCGCAATGGCCCCGGAAGCCAAAGTGGCACCAGCGACTGCAAAGCTTTCCTCCCACTCATCGGCCAAGAACCCTGCAAGCAGTACGCCAACAATCACTGCCACGTTGGTGGCCATATTGATCACACCATTCGCGCGCGCAATGTCGCGTCGAGCAACCAACTCCGCAATCATGCCGTACTTGGCTGGTCCGAAGAACGCACTGATAATGGCAAACAAAATCAGCGCGGCCATTGCTAACCATGCATGGCCAAATCCAAATCCCAGCGCAGCCAGAACGACCACGCCAAAGGCTGCCAATTTCAAGACAACCGTCACCGATCGCTTGGAGTTTCGATCCGCAATGCGCCCGGCCCACGCCGACAGCACAATGAACGGCACCGTAAAAGCCACGCCGATCCAACCGCCGCCACCGTGACCAAACACCAGTTCCCACGGGTTGCCCGCCGCCACTGCAATCGTGAGAAGCGTCTTCACAACATTGTCGGTTGACGCCTCCACAAACTGCGTTGCCAAGAGCGAAATGAAGCCTCGATTCCACAGTGGAGCGCTACCAGCAATACCACGGTCTTCGGTGGGATCGATGTGGATTCGGATATCACCCGTTTGATTCAATACACCATCTGCTATCGGCACGGTCACTTGACTGCCTCCGGTCGTACGACACGCCGCGCCGCACGACCGGTGCCCGGCGTCCACGCCGCAGCCGGCATCACCGTTGCGCGCTTCACCACCACGGGATTCACGGGCCGACCAGTTTCCGTATCTGCGATCGCACCGCCTTCGGTAGCAATGATCGCCTCTGCGCCTTCGATCGCCTCACCGAAAGCACAATATTGCCCGTCAAGGCGCGCGGTCTCTGCGCGGGTGAGTCCAACAAACCACTGACTGCCCGCGCTATCCGGCCAGTCATTGCGCGCCATTGACAGCACACCAAAGTCATGCGCAAGCGTCGAAGGCTCAAGTGCAATGTCATATCCGGGTCCACCGTCACCGGTGCCGATTGGGTCACCGCCTTGGATGACAAACGGCGTTCCACCGCGCCCCTTGGGCACTACACGATGAATGATGGTGCCGTCATAGAAACCGCTCGCTGCAAGTTCCACAAAGTTGCGCGCGGTATTCGGTGCCACTTCGGGGCGCATGGCAAATCGCATGGCACCAGCGCTCGTATCAAAGAGCACGTCCATGTCAACCGCCACGCGAAATCCGGAACGCGGCGCGGGATCTTCCTTGCTCCACGTTCGCTTCGCTTCCACATGCGCTGCATTGGCAGGATCAAGCAATCGATCGCCCCATCCGATGATCCGTGTGAATTTGGTCTTGCCATCGGGGCGAACATCTTCCATGGTGCGAATGGTGGGTCGACCAATCAATGGCACCACCAAGAGCGGCGCGTCGGTGGGGACTCCGGCAACCACTGCTTGCACGCGCACTGCGCTGGGAATGTCGCGGAGAGCGGGTAGCAAGGCAGCTAAATCCAATTCTCCAGCAGGCGCCGCCGCACGGGCGAGCACACGCCCGTCAGCATCCATCATGACCAATTCGCACGCGGATGCTGCACGGGCACGGATCGGCCCGGCGGGACGACTAAATGTGGCGTTCGGAAGCGGTTCAAGTTGCAAGGCGAACACAGCCACAAGCGGTAGGAGGGCGCCGATCATCGCAGCAGTATGGCGCGTCCCGTACATTCCTGCCACCGATGCCTTCCCAAGAACCCATCATTGTGGTCAGTGGACTCCCGCGCTCAGGTACCAGCCTGGCGATGCAAATGATCCATGCCGGCGGCGTGTCCGCGGTCACCGATGGCCAGCGCGTCAATGATGACGACAATCCGCGCGGCTACTTTGAGTTTGAGCGCGTCAAACAACTCAAGACCGACAAAGGCTGGATTGACGAAGCCGGTGGCAAAGTGGTGAAAGTCATCCACATGCTGCTAGCCGAGTTGCCTGACGACCGCCCCTACCGAGTGATCTTCATGGAGCGCGACGTGCGCGAGGTAGTCAAGAGTCAATCAACCATGCTGGCACGTAGCGGTCGTACTGGCGCACAGTTGCCACCAGAGCGGCTGATGGCTATCTACGAACAGCAGTTGAAAGTGTTGGAACAGTGGCTTGCTTCGCACCCAAACTTTCAAGTACTACGCATTCCGTACGCGGCGCTAGTAGCCAACCCAGCCGCGTTCGTGCCGCAGATCAATGCGTT
>JBDKKN010000042.1:0-5254 GCA_039796075.1 Planctomycetota bacterium
GGTTTCCGGGGCGAAAGGCAAGCTCGTCTTTGGCGAGGGCGCGCCTGATGCAGAGATCATGTTTGTTGGCGAGGTTCCAGGCGAGCCAGAGGAGCGCGCTGGTCGTCCGTTCATGGGACCAGCTGGCGAGAAGCTTGACGAAATGATTCGCGCCATGGGTCTGACGCGCGCGGAGGTTTACATCGCCAGCGTGATCAAGGCGCGATTGCCGGGCGATCGCGCGCCAACTCCAGAAGACATTGCTGCCTGTGGTCCGTACCTATTGGAACAGGTGCTGGCGGTACAGCCGCGTGTACTGGTGACGTTGGGCGGTCCGGCCACCAAGTGGATCTGCGGAGTCGATGCAGGAATCTCACGGATTCGCGGTACGTGGCAATCATGGACACCACCGGCGGGCGCTTCGTGCCCAAGCATTCCGGTCATGCCCACGTACCACCCCTCGTACGTACTGCGTACATACACGCGACAAGTGCGCGCTGAAGTGTGGAGCGATCTGCGCGCAGTGCTGGCGCGGATTGATCGTGCTGTGCCGACGCGCGTTGCCGCTACCGACGCGTGATCAAAGGGCACTGCAGTTGCGCATGTACGTGTGCACGCAACGAAGCATGCAGCTTCGCCTGAAACCGCACATCCAGCACCGCAACTGCGTGTTCAGTTACGCCAAGAGCGCAAGCGCTGCTGATGAAATCATCGCTGCACCATTCGGGTCAACCGACTGTTCGTACTTCACCATTTCCCGCGTCCGGTGCGGGGCGCAGACGGCGGTGACATACATGTTGCCGATAGAACACCAACGGTTGGCATTGCCGGTCTTGGCAACGTGCGCCAAGAAAGGTTCGCCGCCGCCGATGAATTCGCCCAAGAGTTCGCGGTCAAACTGCTCGACGGCATGCCTACGCTTTTCGTCAAGCGGGGCCTGATCGCCAAACTGTGGACCCACGTGACTCAGGTCGGCGCTGGAAACAAACACCGTGCGACCACCGGTCTGCGCCAGGATGGACTTGAGAGCCGCTGCAAATTCCTTGGTTCCAACGCGCTCACCGTCGTCACTGATGAGACCAATGTTTGGATCGGGCACCAGCGCTGCAATCACCGGGACATCGCCGTACAGGTGCTGGACCCACGGAATATGCAGGGCGATGGAGTGTTCCGAAGCAAAGTCAATCTGATCCTTGAAGAGCTTGTCGCCGAACGCATCGCGAAGGCGCTCAAGGATTGCTGCATCTGGGCGAGCAGTCCCAAGCGGGGTTTCAAAGCCGTACTCGGTCATCACCACGCCATCGCCAAGCCCGAAGTGATTGGTGCCAAGCACTACCACGCGGTCCGGTCGTTCGCGCGCGCCGGTTTCAAGGCACTTGTACGCCGCTGCATAGTTGGCAGCGCCGCGTCCGTAATCCAAGTGCGGGGCAACGATGCCAATCACCGGGCTATCAAACTCCGGATCATCGGCCTTCGCCAAATTGTCGGTCATGAAGGCGCGGAGTTGCTCAGCAATCTCTGGACGGCGCGCTTCCTCAGGTAGCGGGAATGAGCCGCGCGTTCGAATGTCGTCCATCTTGGACTTCTCAAGCGCTTCGCTGGTTGGTCCCCAGAGATACCCAAGTTCATCAAGCTTGCCGAGCATCTGCACTAGCTGCGGCTGCGCCTCAGCCGGCACGCCGATGCGTTCAAAGACTTCTTCAATGTGTTGCTCACCATTCAGTGACAAGAGCAGCCCGATCCACTGATTCACCTGCGCTTGAATCTGCTGCTGGTTGGCGCCCTGCAGCGGCATCATGAATGGCTGGGGCGACAGGCGGAGAGGGTCCTGCAGGATGAGCAGGGTGACATCATGCTCTTTGCCTTCCGGGTCCTTGGCCTTCGCGGGTTGAACCACCGGGATAAATCGGCGGACATGGGGGCGCTGAACGTGTTCCGGGAGCGAATCAAAGCGGATTGACATGGGAGGAGAAGTGTACGGAACCTCCGGGCACCGCATGTCCGTCATCCCTTACGGATTTCCGACGGTCAGACTCATAATCCGCAGGTAGGGTGCAGAAATTGTCGAGCGCTAACGTGAACATGACGATGGTCACGGTAGAATCTGAAATCCGGACAGGCAATTGACTGATCGCTCGGTGCGTTCAGTTCACGGGTTTGACGGAGATTGCACCGCTCGACCACCTACACCCTGATCTGAGGCACACTTTCTATATGGCTCACACGTTCAAGTTCAGCACCACCATCGCTCGCCTCGCAATCTTGCCAATGGTTGCGCTCCTTGCCGCTCAGCAGCCTCCGGCGCCACCAGCGAAGGCCCCGGCGCCCGGCAACGCTGCTCCAACCGCCACGCCGCAGGGTACCGACCCGGTCGCGCAGCCCAACAAACCCAATGTGGCTGAGTTCCTTGGTACAGAGAGGCAAGTGCCGCCAGCGCTCATCAATCGTGAGCCCAACAAGGCCCCACTCGTCGCGACACCGCAGGTAGCCGCCGCACCAGTTGACGTGCGTCAAGCCATCAAGTTTGAGCCAGAGATCCTGAACCTCGGCGAGATGTCAGCGGACGTTGCCAAGACCGGCAAGATCAAAGTCACCAACATTCTTGACACGCCCGTCAAGATCTCCAAGATCGTTCCTGGCTGCGGCTGCACCACCACGACTGCGCCTCCGGGAGAAATCGCTCCGGGCGCATCGGCTGAAATTGATATCACTTTGAAGCCCGGCGTAAAGGCCGGCATTCAATTGACCAAGATGGTGACCTTCCAGATTGAGGGACACGCGCCACAGATGCTGACCGTGAAGGGCGACGTCAAGGCGTACATCACCATTTCACAGGACATGCTCGACGGCCCAACATCACCTGATGCGCCTCCAATGGTCGTCAAGTTGGTCAGCGTTGAGAACGCACCGTTCAAGATCACCAGCGTGCTTCCCGACGTGCTAGTCAGCGTCCCAACTGATTCGAAAGTCGAGCACGACGTGTCGATCGACTGGAAGAAGTGGGAAGCCAGTGGGAGTTCGGTCAAGATTTCCATCATGACCGACTGTCCGAAGGCTCCGCAGCTTCAGCTGTTGGTCAAGCGCGCGCTCAAGCCAGGAATGAACCCTCCACCACCGACCAAGCCAACCGAGGCGGCTCCGGCAACTGTGCTGGCAGCGCGCTCGGCTGATCCGATTGCCATGAAGGCAGCACTCGCTGCCGGCGGCGGAACTGAGGCTCCGGAGCGCATGTCGCAGCGTACTGCGTTGCACTTTGCTGCCGAGAGCGGCAACATGGAGATCGTCAAGATGCTCCTGGATGCAAAGGCGAATCCGAATGCGCAGGACCGCACTGGCAAGACGCCGGTGACCGTCGCTGCAGAGCGTGGCAAGATGGATGTTCTGAAGGGGCTCTTGGCAGCTGGCGGCGACGTCAATGCTCGCGATCAAGTTCAGGGCTCGCCGCTTCTTTGGGCATCCGGTCTGGGAACCACGGAGACCGTCGTGCTGCTCCTCGACGCAAATGCCAATCCAAACATTCAGGACGTCAACGGTATGACGCCGCTCATGTGGGCTGCCGGCGTTGGCAAGCCAGAGACGGTGTCGGTGCTCATTGCCAAGGGCGCAGACGTGAAGGCCATCGATCGCTTGACCGGCGAGTCTGCGCTCATGCGCGCGCTCCGTACCGGCAAGACCGAGACGGTGCAGATCATTCTGGCGAAGAACCCGGACATTACTGTTCGGAACTCCCTGGGAATGACGCCATTCTTGGTGGCATGCGCATACGGCGATGTTGACAAGATCAAGCTGCTTGTCGATGCTGGTGCAGACAAGGCTGTCAAGGATTCCCGTGGATGGGGTGCCATTGATCACGCGCGCAATCGCGTTGATGCCCGTCGCGAGGACGTTGTGAAGTACGTGGAGCCGATCGTTCCGGCAAGTACCTCATCTGCTCCGCCGCAGACGGCACCGATTGCCCCGAAGAGCTGATTCGATTGCACTGATTCAGCCAATTTCTTACCAATTCCGCGATGCGCGTTCCACTATGGAGCGCGCATCGCGCGTTTACGGAGCTGGCGGCCGGGCGCTGTGGAACGGGCAACAAGTCATAGCGATGTTCCTATGATGCCATCATGAGCACCATGAGTCCTTCTGTCGCACCCACCGCCACGTCACATCCCGCCGTCATCGCTGCCACCGAGCTGGCGCGTGAAGCCCGAATCTTGGGAAGCACTGCCGCGATCCTTGGTTGGGACCAGGAAACGATGATGCCCAACGGTGGTCTCGCGCATCGCGCTCGGCAGTTCGCACAATTGGCACGGCTTGAGCACGGCATGGCCACTGACAAGCGCCTGGGCGAACTGCTTGAGGCAGCAGCTGAAGCAACCGCATCGCTGCCGGAAACGCACCCCGACCGAGTGAACGTTCGTGAATTCCGACGCGACTGGGAGCGCGCCACCAAGCTTCCGGCTTCACTCGTTGAGGAGTTAGCCTCGGTTTCCAGTATTGCTCAACATGAGTGGGCACAGGCGCGCAAGGCCAGCGACTTTGCACGGTTTCGCCCGTGGCTTGAGAAGATCGTCAACCTGAACAAGCAGAAGGCTGATTGCTTCGGCTGGAATCGCAGCACGGGCGAGCGCTGGGATGCGCTGGCCGATGGCTTTGAACCCGGTTGCACCGCCAAGTATGTGGAAGGTGTCTTCACGCCACTACGCGAACGCCTGCAGCCACTGATCGATGCCGTGAAGGGCGCGCCGCGTCGTCCAGACAACTCGTTCAATTCGCATCCGATGGACATTGATGCACAGGAACGCTTCGCGCGCTTCGTCAGTGGTTCGATCGGATTTGACTTTGAACGCGGACGATTGGACCGCAGCACGCACCCATTCTGCGGCGGTAGCCACGGCGGTGATGTTCGCATGACCAGCCGTTATTCCGCTGATTGCATGCTCGACGGTCTTGGTAGCACCATGCATGAAACCGGCCACGGAATGTACGAGCAGGGGCTCGACCAGGACTGGATCTCCACTCCGATGTGCGAGGCGGTCAGCCTCTCCATTCACGAAAGCCAGAGCCGTCTGTGGGAGAACCAAGTGGGCCGCAGTCGACAGTTCTTCACGTGGGCGAAGAAGCAGATGCCCGAGTACTTCGGATCGGCCGCGGATGGGTTCTCAGCAGAGCAGATGTACGAAGCAGCCAATGTGGTGGAGCCGGGATTCATTCGCGTGGATGCTGACGAAACCACCTACAACATGCACGTCATGATTCGCTTTGAGTTGGAGCGCGCCATGATTTC
>JBDKKN010000043.1:0-12398 GCA_039796075.1 Planctomycetota bacterium
CCCACGGGGCGTACGTCCAACTGCCGGACTTCTCAGTTTCACACGCCGCTTACCGAGGATCCCGTGCTCACTGCGGGGGCTCGCCTACAGAAGGCACGTGAACACCACGTTCTGTGGAACACCCCCATCTGGCCGCAGGCGCCGGAGAGGATAGGGCCGCGCTCAGCGGCCATCCTCGTAAGGCGAATGCGGGCCAGTAGGCAAACGTGATGCATCATCGCAACCACACACGAAACCGTGATGCATCAACCCGATCCCTGGCCGCAGGCGCCGGAGAGGACAGGGCCGCGCTCAGCGGCCGTCCTCGTAAGGCGGATGCGGGCCAGTAGGCAAACGTGATGCATCACTGCAACCAGAAACATCGTGCCCCCTTCTCCAGGATGTACTGGTGGGCATCGTCCCTTCCCGCCCGCATCAAGCCTGAGTGCATTTCCTATGCTGCGCATGTGGCAACCGTTCTAGTTACTGCGTTCGAGCCCTCAGGGGATGCCCATGCCGCGCCGTTGGTGCGAGCATTGCGCGCGCTGGCCCCGGATGTTCGCGTGGTTGGCTGGGGCGGTCCCAAGATGCGTGCTGCTGGGTGTGAGATGGCGGGCGAGACGGCGCGTGATGGTGCCATGACGCTGGTGGGGTTGAAGAAGATTTCTGAGGTTCGGCGCATCGTTGCGGATATTCGTGCGTGGGCAGCCGCCAATCCAGTTGATGTGCATGTGCCAGTCGATAGTCCGGCTGCGAATTGGCATATCGCTTCGTGGATGAAGCAGCATGGTCGCGGTGCTGCCGGCGGATCACGCGTGGTGAATTTGGTTGCGCCGCAACTTTGGGCGTGGGCGCCGTGGCGGATTCGGAAGTGGCGGCGTACCAGTGATGCAATTCTTTGCCTGCTGCCATTTGAAGAAGAGTGGTTTCGATCGCGCGGCGTGCGCGCCCACTTCATTGGGCATCCAGTGCTTGGCGAGCGAGTGAGTCCAGATGCACTGTTGCGTGCCAAGGAACTTCCCGCGGGCGCGCCGAAATTGTTACTGCTGCCCGGAAGCCGCAGTAGCGAAGTGCGCGCCAATATGCCGCTCATGTTGGAGGTATTCCGCGCGGTCACACACACACGCCCTGGTCTGGTTGGCCTGGTCATGGCAGCCAATGATGCGTTGGTGCCGCTGGTGCATGCTGCTGCGCGCGGTGCTGCGTGGCCGAGCAACTTGCATGTGGCAAGCAATGATCCGGATGCTGCTATCGCGTGGTGCGATTGTGCGCTCAATGTCAGTGGCACGGTGAGTCTTGACCTGGCGCATCAACGCAAGCCGATGGTGGCGCTGTATCGAACCGGGTTTGTGAAAGCTGCCGGGAGTGCGGTGGTACTGCTGACGCCGCATCGGTTGCTGCCAAACATCATCGCGCGTCGTGAGATTGTGCCGGAGTTCATTCCGCATGCCGGTGGGGCGGGGCCTGTGGCGCGGGCGCTGGAGCCGCTTCTTGATGATGCGGTGCTCCGTGCGCGTATTTCCCGTGACCTTGATGCAGTGACGCGGAGCTTTGAAGGACACGACCCCGGCCGCGAGGCGGCCGAGGTCGTGCTTGGTTTCATTGATCGTGCACCGGGCCGCGCCGAAGCGCGCCCGCTGTCCATCACTTGATCGGTTCGAACGTGAAGGTCTGTCCGCCGATCACGCCTTCAACCATCAGGCCTTCTGCGCCGAAGGCAACCACTGCGACACCATTCTTGTAGTCGATCGCGGTGCTTGCACCGGCGGTCGCTGCAACAGCGGAAGCGCCTGCTTGGAACGCGGTCTCGCCACGCTTGAAGCGGTCGAAGGACATCTTGTCCTTGAAGAAGATGACTTGCGCATATGACTGTCCACCGATCTGCGCGCCGATGGTTCCGCCACCGACCACGCTGTTCGCGACAAGCTTGCCGCCCTCGTACACCAGACCAGTGCCCCTGAAGCCACCGACTACAAAGCCGCCCTTGCCGATTTCTGGGTAGACCGCGTAGCCGTACGCATTGGTGAATTCCTTGGCCGTTGCTGGGAACTTCGTCTTGCAACGGTCGACTGTGCCCTGCGCGGCATCCTTGAGGATGGCGGCCTGCTCGGCAGGTGGGAGCTTGGAAGCAGAGTCGCATCCCATCGGGAGTGCGCTGAGCGAAATTCCGGCAAGGATCATGGCTGGGAGACAGAGTGCAGTCTTCTTCATAGTGGTGTTCTCAGTTGAGTGAATGGATGAGTTGATGGAATAAACAGAAGATACCGACTTTGTAGTGACCGGGTTGGACGGGTCGCGCACCCGAGCAGACAGATTTGTCTCGCTATCATTCCGCGTCATGATCCGCCGGACCGCTTCCATCGTTGCCGCGCTTACTGGCGCAGCATTTCTCCTCGCCGCCGCCCCCGTCTTTGCTGTTCAGGATGCGCCAAACAAGAAGTTAAAGATTGTCAGCAGTCTTCCGCAGACTGGCAGCGCCAACGCGCAGACCACCAGCATTGTGAATGGCATCAAGATGGCCATTGAAGAGCGGAGCGCGATGGTTGATGGATTTAAGATTGAGTTTGAGGCGATGGATGACGCGAGTCCGCAAAAGGGAAACTGGGACGGTCAAATTGAGTCGGCCAACGCCAAGCGAGCGATCGCGGACCCGACGGTGGTTGGATATATCGGTACTTACAACTCCGGTGCGGCCAAGATCTCTATGCCGCTTCTTAACAAAGCTGGACTGGTGATGGTGAGCCCGGGCAACACTGCTGCCGGTCTGACCAAGCCCGGTCTTGGCGAACCAAATGAGCCGGCTGTCTATCGCCCATCGGGCAAGGTGAGTTACTTCCGCGTCGTGCCAGCGGATGACATTCAGGGCGCCGTCGCGTGTGAATTCTGCCGCAATGACCTGAAGGCGAAGAAGGTATTCATCCTTCACGATCGCGAGCTGTACGGTAAGGGCATTGCCGATGTCTTCAAGAAGACTGCCGAAGCCACTGGTGTTGAGGTGGTCGGCTTCGAAGGTATTGACGCCAAGGCTTCCAACTATCGATCGCTGGTCACCAAGATTCGCGCCGCTGCTCCGGACGCCGTCTTCTTTGGCGGCACGACGCAGACCAATGCCGCGCAGATGCTCAAGGACTTGCGTGCTGGCGGAGCCAAGATTCCGTTCGTTTCACCGGATGGCACCTTTGAAAAGGCATTCATTGAGGCTGCTGGCAAGGACAGCGTCACTAAGGAACAAGGCGGCGTGTACATCACCTTCGGTGGTGTGCCTTCGGAAATGCTGACTGGTATCGGCGCCAAGTTTGTGAAGAGCTACCAGGCGAAGTACGGCGAGATTCCGGAGGCGTATGCCGTCTATGGCTACGAAGCGGGGTGCGTCTTGCTCGATGCCATCGACCGTGCGGAGACTAAGGATCGCGCGGCAATCATTGCGGCAGTAGCCGCCACCAAGGACTTCAATGGCGCGCTTGGTACTTGGAGCTTCGATGAGAATGGTGACACGTCCATTCGCACCATGTCGATCAACACCATTGAAGATGGTGCATTTAAGTTCGTCCGCACAGCGGGTGGGGCGGCGAAGGCCAAGTGATGCAGCGAACGGTTGCTGCGGCAGAGTTCTTGGCAGCGTGTGCGCTTTCACGCGTCGACGCGGTGAGTGGCTTTGCCCGTGATGGTCTGTTGTCGTCGCAAGAGGTATTCACTCAGCAACTGGTCACTGGTCTGTCCAATGGCATGATCATTGCGCTGATCGCCATTGGTTACACCATGGTGTACGGCATCATTGAGTTGATCAACTTTGCGCACGGCGACCTGTGCATGTTGGGCGCCTACTTTGCGCTCACTGTCGTGGGGGCACTTGGTGTTGATCAATGGGCGGGTACGGGCGGCATCATGGGCCTCGTGCTGGTGCTGGTTGGAACGGCTGCGTTCTGTGGTTCACTGAATTGGTCGATCAACCGGCTTGCCTATCGACCGCTGCGCAACGCCAGCAAATTGAGTCTGTTGGTGAGTGCCATCGGTGCAAGTTTCATCTTGGTGAATCTGGGGCTCTTCTGGGGCGGCTTACCCATGGATGTGTTTGCCGATGGAACAAGCTCCGCTGCGCCAAAGGCATTTCCAGCATTGGTTTCAGCGGCGCCCGCTGCGCAAATCGGCGATGTCATCTACTCGCGCACAGACTTCTTGGTGTTGTGCGTGACGCTTCCGTTGATGGTGGCGCTCACCTACCTGGTGCGATTCACCAAGCTTGGGAAGGCGATGCGCGCTGTGGCGCAGAATCCCACCGGTGCTTCGCTCATGGGGATCGATGTGGAGCGCGTCATTGGCGCATCGTTCTTCATTGGCGGTTCGCTTGGTGGATTTGCCACGGTGGTCTACAGCCTCTACAACCAAACGGTCAGCTTTCAGATGGGCTATCGAATGGGCATGGATGCGTTCATCGCCGCGGTGCTCGGTGGTATTGGAAATCTTCCCGGCGCGGTCCTGGGCGGAATCTTGATCGGCGTGATTCGCTCCATGAGTGATGGCTATCTTGAAGCCCGTTGGACCAACACGGTGGTGTTTGGCATTCTCATCTTGATCTTGGTGTTCCGCCCATCGGGTCTGCTTGGTGCAAAGCTTCGGGAGAAGGTGTAACCCGATGGCCATTTCTTCCAAGCGAATCACCATCAATCTGCTGCTGATCGCGGCAGTGGCCAGCATTCCGATCATTGAGAAATTTGTCCCGCTGAGGCTCCATATCAGCGATCCAATGACGGATGTCTTTGTCTATGCAATTCTTGGTCTGGGGCTGAATATCCTTACTGGATTCACTGGACTTTTGAACCTGGGGGTCGCTGCATTCGCCGCCATCGGCGCGTATGTGTTTGCCATTTCCACGTGTGAGATCTACCCATTCCAATTGGGGTTCTGGAGCGCGCTTGGTCTGACGATGGCCGCGGGCGCGCTCGCGGGATTTGCACTCGGTGCGCCAACGCTGCGCGTACGCGGTGATTACCTTGCGATCGTGACGCTTGGCTTCGGTGAGATCGTCAAAGACGTCTTGGTGAATATGGATTCCATTACCAAGGGAACCCAGGGCATCAATCCGCTGCCGCCACCAACGCTGTTCGGTCATGAACTCGGTGGGAGCGGTCAGTATTGGCTCTTCATGGCCATTGCTCTGTTAGTCGCTGTCGGCGCGCGCAGTCTGGAGCGCAGCCGCATCGGGCGCGGTTGGATCTCCATCCGCGAGGATGAATTGGCGAGCCGAGCCATGGGTATTCGCCCCGATCACGCCAAGATGCTGGCCTTCGCCACCTGCGCGTCACTCGCAGCACTTGCCGGTGCGTTGACCGCCAGTCGGCTTTCCAGTTCCGGCGAGCCGGGTAATTATGACTTTCAGATTTCCATCCTTGCCCTTTGCATTGTGATTGTTGGCGGCATCGGCAGCGTGCGTGGAGTTCTCCTCGGCGCGCTGGTGATGGTTGGCATGAACTCAATTGTGCTGGTGAAACTCACCGAACTGATAGGGGGATCGGATGCTGCTCCACCTGCAGCGCTCGCTGAAGCGCATGGATTGCAGTGGGCCTTCCTCTTTGTGAAGACCTGGGCACAGAATGTGCTGATCAGCCCCACCAACTGGAAGTTCTTGGTGTTTGGGTTGGCACTGGTACTGATGATGATCTTCCGTCCGGAGGGCATCTTGCCCGCGCGCGGCGCAAAGGAAGATGCCCCGGATGGTGATGATGGCACTGGCGGCGTTGCTGGTGGTGTCACCGGCAGTGGCGCGGCTTCGGTTGCCGCCAAGGAGCTGCGGCCATGACCATGACCACCATTCTTGAAGTGCGCGATGTCACCATGCGCTTCGGCGGGTTGGTTGCCAATGAGCGAGTCAGCATGTCGGTGCACGGTGGTGAGATCTTTGCAGTGATCGGCCCCAACGGTGCGGGCAAGACCACGCTCTTTAACGCCATCACAGGAATCTACGAGGCGACCGAAGGTCAGATTCTCTTCGACGGTAAAGAGATTCGTCGGCAGTGGAGTCGCAGGACTTCTTACCGCGCATTTGGCGTTGGACTGGCCACCGCAGTAATTGCCCTGCTCGCCTACAACGCAACCGATCTGTGGCAGGGCGCCATTGTGGAGAAGTATGTCTACGCGCAGCCGTTCCCGTGGGGCGAGGCAATGGCAACGCTGGTCACCACGATGCGCGCCGCCGGTTTCTGGTCAACGTGGGGCATCGCGGTACTTGCATTTGTGCTTGGTCGGCTTGGCTACGGAGCCATCTGGCATTCGCAGCGCCGCACCCCAGACCTGGTTTCGCGTGCAGGGATTGCGCGCACGTTTCAGAACATTCGACTCTTCGCAGAAATGAACCTTGTTGAGAATGTCCTGGTTGGCATGGATCAGCACTGCACTTGCGGATACTGGGCATGTCTGTTGCGAACGCCGCGATTTTGGCGGGAGCAAGCCGCCATGCGCGTTCGTGCATTTGAGTTCTTGAAGTTTGTAGAACTTGCCGACGCCGCCGGAAGCCTTGCGAGCAGTCTTCCCTACGGGCACCAGCGCCGCCTAGAAATCGCCCGCGCGCTTGCCACCGAGCCAAAGTTGATCTTGCTTGACGAACCGGCCGCCGGCATGAACCCGGCCGAGAGTGCCGACCTGATGCGCCTGATTCGCCGCATTCGTGACCGCGGCGTCACCGTTGTGCTCATTGAGCATGACATGAAAGTAGTGATGGGAATTTCCGATCGCATCGTGGTGCTGCAGCACGGCAAGAAGATTGCTGAGGGCACCCCGGAGGAGATTCGAACGAATCCTGTGTGTATTGCCGCCTACCTTGGAACAGAGGTGGTTCATTGACTAGCCCCGTCTCTTCGTCCAGTTCCCCCGCGCCATCATCCAATGGCCAAAGCACGCCACTCTTGCGCGTGCATGGGCTGAAGTGTTCCTACGGCCAAGCGCAGGTTCTGCACGGAATTGATATTGAAGTGTTTGCGGGCGAGATCGTTTCGATCATTGGTGCAAACGGTGCGGGCAAGTCCACCACGCTGATGTGCGTCTCTCGCATCAATCGATCTTCGGGAAGTATTGAGTTTGATGGGGCCAGCATTGCGACGTTGCCTCCAGAGCAAGTGGTACGCCAAGGTCTCGTGCAGGTGCCGGAAGGGCGCCGCATCTTCCCGCGTCTGACCGTGCGCGAGAATTTGGAGATGGGCGCATTCATTCGCTCCGACAAGGATGGCATCGAATCAGACTTGCAGCGCATCTTTGAAATGTTCCCCATCCTCAAGGATCGCGCGCTTCAACAAGGCGGAACGCTCTCCGGTGGCGAGCAGCAGATGCTTGCCATTGGTCGCGCGCTAATGAGTCGCCCCAAGATGCTCATGATGGACGAGCCTTCCATGGGCATTGCGCCAATCTTGGTTGCAAAGATTTTCGACACCGTCAAGAATGTTCTCAATGCTCAGGGAATGACCATTCTGCTTGTTGAGCAGAATGCAAATGCCGCGCTACGCATGAGCAATCGCGCTTATGTCTTGGAAACAGGCAATGTGGTGCTGACTGGCTCCGGGCAAGACTTGCTGCGTGATCCGCGCGTGCGCGAGGCATACTTAGGCTGACAACTGTGCTGCTTTGCGCCAGTGGCGCTGGTACCTACACTGCGTGGTCCTCATGCGATCATTCACGCTGCGCACCGATATTGAACGTCACCGCATCGGCCGGTTCCAGCTGCCGCTGGGCCTGGAGCCGATCGACTTACCTGCGCCCAGCGAGGGCTACACGATTGAATTTGTAGAGGGCGATGACAACGCTCCTGATGTCTACCGCTTCTACGCGGTGACAAGCTTTGAGAAGGTGTCTGCGCTGCTTGACGACTTGTTTCAAATTCTTCCGGGCGAGATCTTTCCGCTGGTGGAAGTTGGTTCCAAGGATGCGTTCCGCACCATGGATATTTTTAGTGCGCGCGAGCCCATGCAGTTGGATGAGTTCCTGGAAGACTGGCGTGAGTATCGCCAAGTGATCTTGGAGGACGGATCAATCGGTGCGGGCGCGCAAGCGGACGAGCCGTACATGGAAGTCTTCGTTGATAGTTGGAAGGGTGTTGATGTACAGGTTGCGCCGGACATGAAAGAGGACATCGAACAGCTGATGGCGCGGCATGGGCTGGAAGAAGTAGCTCACACTTGGCCGCCAGAAGTTGACGAGCGCCCTGAGCCGCCACTGAATGTGCGCGAGATTCTTGTGCTTGATAGCGAAGAGTGCCCGGACATCGATGAGATCCTCTTTCAGCTCCGTGAAGCGTGGGGTCTTGAACTGGATGTCGATCTTGATGAGAATCTTGATGAGGGCGGACGTCGCCTGGGGCGCACGCTTTGGCATGCTGTAGCGATTGTTGAAAGTGCCGATGATGACTCGCCGCGTGCCGGCTACGCGCTCGCGTGGGCGTCCGCTTCTAGTATGGGTGAACTGCAGCGCATGTTGGAATCGCGCATGGAATTTCAAGACGAGTGGCGTTTCAACGGGCAGTGGTACGCAGTCGACCGCGTTGCCTTTGACGAACGACCGGATTCGCTTGCAGCGCTTCCGCCGCGACCGGCGCGCAGCGAAGTGCACGAATTCCGCATTGAACCAGCGTGATATTGAGCGGTTCGCCTGAGCGCATTGGCCGAGCGGTTTGCCACAGCACTTCGCCTGAGCAGGCAACGGGTGCTCGCGGGTCATCCCCGTGCCGGCCGTTTCTCAGCGTGGCGGCGCGTACAGCCCCGACGACTGAATGTAATTCGCAACAGCCGGTATCAGCAGATCTTCCGTGGACTCGCCCGCTGCGATGCGGCGACGCACCTCAGTACTCGACGCATTCACTGGTTCAATCGGAAGTGTCCATGACAGCCAACGCGCGGCCCATGCCTCGTCCATCTGCTCGGCGAGCAGTGCTGGCCAATCAGCGCGCGTATGCGGCGGGCGTAACACCACTACCGGAGTTGCCAACGAAGTCAGGTCGGCCCAGTCTTTCCATGATCGGAAATTGATTGCTTGATCACTGCCAACCACTAAGCGAAGCGGCCCTTTCATAATCGCGCCTGCTTCCTGCATTTCGTGCACGGCGCGCACCGTGTCAATGGTGAAACTGGGCGCTGCGCGCGAGGTTTCAATCGGCAGTACCACCGTGTCCGCCATGGTGTCGAAGGCAAGTGTGCACATCGCCAGTCGATCAGCGGAGCTTGCCACTGGTCCAGTTTCACGCTGGGGATTCTGCCACGCCGGGATCACCAGCATCTGCTTCGCCTTGAGCAGCGCATCAACGCCCTGGGCAATCTCTACATGGCGTCGATGCGGTGGATCGAAGGTGCCGCCAAAGATGACAATGGGGCGCTCAGCATTGGTGATGGCCGGCGCATCGACGTGTTCAGTGGTCTGCTCGTTCATGGGGAACCGCGCATTGAATCCGATTCCGCCCCGCCGCGCTCGCAGTGGGAATCAGTGGCGTTCGGTGAGCGCGTGTTCAACCGCTTGCATGGCCGCGCCCGAACGACGAGCCAGCGCCAGCAGTTGCGGCACGAGCGTTGGCAAGCGCATGGGCCGCCGGGCGAGGGATCCAAGGACGGCGCCGATACGGGTTTGCCCGTTCGGCGCGGTCCACTGCTCCACGCCGTCAGGAAGCGTTTCGTTGTAACCGTCACTGATGCCGCGAATCACCCGCCAATTCCATCCGGCGGCCTCTGCAACACGGGCGAACGCGGCGGACTCCATGTCCACCAAGTCAGCGTCAAACCGTTCTGCGGCGACCCGTTTGGCGGTCGGGGTCTGTAGGACGTGTTCGGCGGACAGGCAACGAACCGCGCGCTGCGGCGGGGCGCCAACCTCGCCAGCGCCCATCCGCTCCGGCACGTGCCACTCGCGAGCATGCTCATCCACAATAATCGACGGCACCACCGCTGTTCCAGGGACGGCCGTGGGCCTCAGTCCACCCGCCACGCCAGCCAGCACCACCTGCGTACCGGCTGGGAGGCGCACCGAGGCAGCCCAGCGTTCGATGCCAGCGCGCCCGGGGCCACAGCAGTAGAGGACCCACCCGCGCGCTTTCGCGGCGTGGGCGAGTCGGGATCGTTCAAATTCCAGTGGGCAAATGACGTGCATTGAAGGTGCATCGGCGGTATACTCTGCCGCTCGGAAACCGGCCCCATCGTCTAGCCCGGTCTAGGACACGTCCTTCTCACGGACGGGACAGGGGTTCAAATCCCCTTGGGGTCACTCTTACTGCCGGAGCCGTGTATTTGGGCTTCGGAATCACCAACAACAGCTCACCGTGTACGCAGAACCGTACGGTCGAGCCATCAAGCCGATTGGATTGCTGCCTGACTGAGCCAGTTACTTTCCTGGCCCCATCGTCTAGCCCGGTCTAGGACACCTCCCTTTCACGGAGGTAACAGGGGTTCAAATCCCCTTGGGGTCACTCCTTCTCGGACGGTCGTCAAGGCCCCTGAGAGACAATCAGAACGACAATTGTTGTCGAAGCCGCGCGCCGACCGAGTTCTCAAGAATTTCGTTCGGCGTTCGTGCAAGTTGGGGCTACCTTTGCTCCACCCGGCGCGCTGTTCACCGGGCAGTCGCTCCGCGCCATGCACCCCAAGCACCCAGTTCACCTTATGAAGATCCGCTCACTCTCCGCTCTCTCCTCGCTCGCACTCTTGGCAGTATCGCTTCAGGCAGTCGCCGCCACTCGCTATGTGGACGCCTCATTGGCCACCGGTGCGGGCACGGGCGCAAGTTGGGCCGATGCGTATGCCGGACCATCGAGTCTGCAAACAGCGTTGGCTGCAGCGGTCTCCGGTGACCAAATTTGGGTGAAGGCTGGTACCTACCTGCCATCAACAACCGCCGTGCGCACCGCGACTTTTACAATGAAGTCCGGAGTGGCCATCTACGGCGGGTTCGCGGGCACCGAGTCAACACTATCGCAGCGTGATTGGACGACCAACCTCACCATTCTGTCCGGCGACCTTCTTGGTAACGACACCGCTACCACCAACTTCACAGAAAATAGTTACCACGTTGTTCTTGGTACCGGCGCGGCGGTCACGGCCATTCTGGACGGCTTCACGGTACGCGCGGGCTACGCCAACGGCGCCACTGCAAGCAATCAAGACAAAGGCGGCGGCATCTTGATCGTCTCGAGCGGTGCACCAACCGTTCGCAATTGCATCTTTGCCTCGCACCGCTGCACCTTCGGTGGTGGTGCGGGATACATCTTCAATGCGCAAGCAACGTTTGCCGACTGCCAATTCAATGACAACAACGGCGGCAGTTACGGTGGTGCATTCGACACGAACGCCGTGACCAGCACCTTCACCCGTTGCATCTTCCGCAACAACACCGCGGCGCGCGCTGGTGGGGTGGAAACATACGGCGGCGGTAACACCACGTACACCAACTGCCTCTTTGCCGGCAATCGCGCGACGGGCACTGGTGGCGGTGCTGCAATTTGGATCGGCGTTTCCAGCAGCGTGGTGAATGCACGTAACTGCACGTTCGCCGGCAATGTTGCCACATCCGTGGCCGGCGGCGTCAACACCACATCCGCTGGCACACTCAACGCTTCCAACTGCATCTTCTGGAGCAACAGTGGGCCAACCGGCACCACTGCCGCCAATCAAATCAATGCGGGTGGTGGAACCAACAACGTGAGTTGGTCGATCGTGCAGGGAGGATTCACGGGAACAGCCAACCTGGCAACTGATCCAAAGTTTGTATCGCCGTCCACGGGCGATTACACGCTGGGCACGGGCTCGTCTGCAATCGACTCTGGTTCGAACGGGCTAGTATCAGCCGGCGTGACAACGGACCTCTTGGGAGCCGCGCGGTTCGTAGACATTCCGAGCGTTCCGGATACCGGATCAGGCACGGCACCAATCGTTGACCGTGGTGCATACGAACTTGCTTCAGCGGTACTGCCGTGCATTGGTGACCTCACCAACAACGGCGTCGTTGATGGCGCGGACTTGGGCGTACTGCTCGGCGGCTGGGGTGGCAGCGTCACCGGGGACCTCGACGGCAACGGTATTGTCAACGGGGCGGACCTTGGCATGATGCTCGGCAACTGGGGTCCGTGCTGACGGACGCGGGCGACTTGGTTCAACTGCATATTGCATGAGGTGGAACGGTTGACTCCGTTTGAGTTGTCGCATTGCAAGTTTGTATTGATCCGCGTTGTGGCATCACGCCCTGGTACTGGCCCGCATTCGCCTTACGAGGACGGCCGCTGAGCGCGGCCCTGTCCTCTCCGGCGCCTGCGGCCAGGTGAACGGGTTCCAGACTGTGCATGCACGCGTCCTGCGTGTTCGAGCCCCCGCAGTGAGCACGGGATCCTCGGTAAGCGGCGTGTGAAACTGAGAAGTCCGGCAGTTGGACGTACGCCCCGTGGGTGCCAACCGGACGAACAG
>JBDKKN010000044.1:0-3649 GCA_039796075.1 Planctomycetota bacterium
GGATTGCCGTGCACTGCCAGCGCGGAGCAGATCAGTCCGTGATCTTTGAGCAGGGAGTTGATGCGCTCCTGCTCCTTCTTGCTGCCGAGCACCTTCTTGGGATCAAAGTACGGCTTGCCGGGCCATGCGCCCACTGGGAGTTCAATGGCGCCGAGACCGATGTCGGCGATGTAGTCGCACACATCTTCAAGGGTGCGACCGGCAAAGAGCGCTGACATGACTCCAAGCTTCATGACAATCCTTTCGGGGCGCAAGGCGCCTCAGGGTGACTGGCGACGCCGCTCGGCTACGCACTGCGCAACGCGGAACAGCCGAAGCCCCCATGCCAGCAGGAAGTGCCGCTAGGGGGAGGCGCGGAGCGTAGTTGCCGCGGGCGTTGGGCTCAATGTCCGTAACGAGCCGCAATCCGGTACCCCCCGGCAACCGGGACCCCGGCGGAACCGAACCATTCGTGCGACAATCCCCCGAATGCCACTCCTGACTGCTATCGCCGCCCTGCTGCTGCAGACTGCGCCCGCCCCTGCGGCGCTGGCGGTGGTCACGCAAACGGCGCCGATGGCGGACACGCCGGCGGTAGTCACGCAGACGTCACCGGTGGGCGATGCACCCGCGGCGAGCACCCCGCCCGCGCCGCTCACCGGATCACCCGTACCCAGTGAAGAACTTGTTGGCCCACCAACGCCCAGCACCGAGCCTGAGCCGATTCACCAGGTTTGGATCTTCATCGATCGCTGGAAAGAATTCGGCGGAACGGTGGTGAGCGAGACCGACCTCATCATCACCGTCACGGATGGACTGGAGACGCGCACCTTCAACAAAGCCAAGGTGCTTGACATCATTGAATTGGTTCATCCCAAGCCGGGGCAACGTGGCTTGGTGCAACTGCGTGATGGCACCATTGTGCGCGGCGAAATCCTCAAGGACTCGCTTGAAGAAGTTGAGTTCCAAGTAGATAGTGTGCGCGGCCGTGTTCCGCGTGAGAAGGTCTACCGTGTCATGTTGGAGTTGGAGTTTGAGACGCGGTATGCGCGCATCAAAGCAGCCATCGCGCCCGAAGAACATGGACGAAGACTCGGCCTTGCCCGTTGGCTTGCTGATCAAGATCGGCTTGACCTGGCCATTACTGAGCTGGAGGCGCTCCTGCGCGACGGCGATGTTGAAGAAGCGCGCGAGATGTTGCGTGAAATCAACGCCCGCGTAAAGCTGGAGTTGGCGGTCAAAGAATCCAAGGAAAACAGCAAGAAAAAGGCTGCTAGCAAAGCCGCTGATGCCGCCGCAGCCGAGCAAGAAAAGACCGCCGACGCTGGCAGCAACTCCGCTAAGCCAGCGCCCCGCGGCGCACCCACCACGCGTGAGATGCTTCCGAAGGATCTGCTCTCGAACGAAGATGTGAACTTGGTCCGCGTGTATGAGATTGACTTCAAAGATCCACCGCGATTGACCGTGTCCCCGGAAGGCGTTCGGCAACTCATCCTGCGCTACGGTTCAAGCGCACTGGTTCCCGCAACCACTCAAGAACGAAACGCGCTCTATTCAAAGAGTTCAGTCGAGATTGCTCGACTGATGTTTGATCTCAAGGCACGTGATCTCTACAACTACATTGAAGTGGAAGAAGACCCAACTTCAGTGGCCAAATTCCGGACCCGCGTTCACAACTCGTGGCTCATCTCAAACTGCGCTACCAGTCGCTGCCACGGCGGCGTGGATGCGGGGCGATTCTTCCTGTACACGGGCAATGCCAAGGATCAGCGCATTCGTTACACCAACCTGCTGACGCTGCTCAACTTCAAGGTGGACGGCAAGCCGGTGGTCAACTTTGAGGACCCCGCAGATTCGCTGCTTATTCAATACGCCATGACACGATCGTCGGCGCGTTACCCGCATCCGGACGTCAAGGGCTGGCGGCCAGTCCTCAGCAATACCACACCCCAATTGCTGCAAGACACGCTCGACTGGATTCGTTCCATGTACCAACCAAGGCCGGAATACCCGGTAAAATACGTTGCTCCCAAGCTTGATGCTGTCGACAAAGCTGTGCCGACCATCGACGGTCCGGACCGCTGACTGCCCCCCGTTATCGCCCGATGCATCATGCGGGTAAATTGCCGCCTGACCGCCACACTTGCGCCTGATTGGCGCCTCACTCGCGCCGCTTTGGCGCCTCTCACGAGATTCGAACCATGAACCGAGCACGCATTCTTGCCACCGCCACCCTGCTGATGTCCACTGCGCTGCCAGCGTGCAACGGTTTGCATACTCCGTCGCCGGCCGAGCAAGGCGCCAAGAAGATCACCCAAGTCACAGCGAAGGCGCGTGGGATTTCCAGCCGCATCACCTTCTCCCCCGATGCCGTGTCCAAGTCACTGCCTATGGAGGGCGGCGAAACCAAGGAGCTTGCCCAGGGACTCCTGGCACCCGCAGAGGCCGCAAAGGAATTGCGTTCACTTGCCTCCGAAGTCACCGCCGCTGCGGGCAGTGATTCGCAACGCAAAGAAGCCAAGACACTTGCTATCCGCATGCGCCGCGACGCCATGATGCTTGACCTCATGGACCTTGAGCGTATTTCACAATTGAAGTCTGCACTTGCGGGTGGTATTTCTGCACGCCTTGCAGCTATCCGCTCCATTATTGCTTCCGGTGATCTGAATGCGACCCAAGAGGCCGCCGCTCGTACCAAGGCTTCGCAAGGCGCGAAATCTTCGTTTGACGAAAGTGTCGCAGCGGAAACTGATCGCGCGGATGCTGCACGCACTGCGCTGCAGCCGCTTGATGCATCGATCAACGAGAAGGAATCCAGCGCAGAAGCGCTTGACATTGATATCCAGACGCTTCGCGCCAAGGCTGCCACCAGCACTCCGTCTGCTGCGCTGCCACTGATGACTGACGCGCGCAGCAAACTTGACGCCGCGCAAACTCTGCGCGTGGACGCAAGTACGGATGATCGCGAAGCGGAGCCGTACCGCAGCACAGTTCGTATCGTTGACACAGCAACCACGGGAAACGCGGAAATCGCGGATACCAACAAGTTCCTTGATGCCCGTATTGATGAGTCGAGCAAGGCTGAAGTCGGCGCTAATGCCCGCGCCAGTGCCGCCATGAAGCGAACGCGTGAACTGGGCGCTGAAGCCGCCGCGCTCATGAAGGAATTCACCACGCTCGATGCGGAACTCTTCCAGCCCGCCCTGAAGAATGTTGAAGAGAACATCAACGGCGATGGTTTGACTGCCAAGAACTCCACCGATCAAGCAGCCATTTCGATTGCCAAGGCTCGCTTTGCAGCCATTCAGATTGATGCTGTGGATCAAGCGATGTCGCTGATGGCCGCCGCTCAATCGATGGGTGCACCGGTTGGTGATGGCGAGGCACAACTACGCGCCCAGCGCGACAAGTTGGCAGGAAACGCCAAGGCTGCGCTGGTTGAAGCGCGCGATGCGCTTTCGGGCGTTGAAGTAGGCGCCGCGGCGCCGATGTTGCGATCGATCGCTGAGCTGGCAGCGGCCTTGGGAATTGAAGTTCCCATCACTGCTGCACCGGCGGCCGCCGCGACCACGGAGGACGCTGCACCTGCGGGTGATGCCCCGCCAGCGGATGATGCCGCGCCTGCCACTGATGCGGCACCGGCAGATGAGACCGCGCCTGCCACTGGACC